>JACPZK010000027.1 GCA_016195565.1 Nitrospirota bacterium
TACCTATAGGCCGCATGAGGCGCTGGGATATGATATCCCGGCTAATTATTATAAACTTGAAAATCTGGTGGGACTAACTTTAAACTCGAAATAGTTGTTCCGAAAAAGTCGAGCAGGACAATGTTATCCGCATATATGGTGCGGGGTATTGGAGAAAAGGGAGGAAGATATATGAAGAGCAAAATAAAATATACAGATGAACCGATGGGCAAGCTGAGAGTTATTAAAGATTTTCTTCCCCCGCCGGATAAGCTGGTGATGAAGGAAGAAAATATTAAAGTAACTATTTCCTTGAAAAAATCGAGCATTGCTTTTTTTAAGAAAGAAGCGCAAAAACACCATACGTCGTACCAAAGAATGATTCGGCGGCTTATAGACCTCTACACTTCACAACATCAAAAGAGTGCGTGACATTCCGCAATAACGAACAACTAATATGAACAAACCAAAGGCAATCGCTCTTTTTTCAGGCGGGCTTGACAGCACCCTTGCCATCATTACAATGCTCAGGCAGAGGATTGATGTCACTGCCATAACATTCCTCACGCATTTTGGCTGCGACATATCCGATAAATCATCATGCTCAAAGGACCCTTTCTCTGCTGCTGAGAAATTCGGATTTACAGTAAGACTCTGCCATCTTTCAGACAAATTCATTGAGATAGTTAAAAATCCCGCGCATGGCCACGGCAGGAATATGAACCCGTGTATTGACTGCAGAATTCTTATGCTCAAAGAGGCAAAGGAATTAATGGACATGACAGGAGCTGATTTTATAATCACTGGAGAGGTTATCGGGCAAAGGCCCATGAGCCAGATGAGGAATACGCTTGCTATGATTGACAAAAAAGCCGGTGTGTCAGGAATTGTCCTCAGGCCTTTGAGTGCAAAGCTGTTTGAACCCACCATTCCTGAAATAAACGGTATTGTTGACAGAGATAAGCTTCATGATTTTAACGGCCGCTCAAGAAAACAGCAGATGGCGCTGGCAAAGGAGTTCGGGCTTACAGACTACCCCATGCCTGCCGGAGGATGCCTGCTTACAGAGCCGAACTATTCTTTCAGGCTTAGAGAGCTTTTGAATTATAATCCGAATCCCTCTTTGAAAGATTTGCATCTCTTAAGAACAGGAAGGCATTTCAGGATCTCGCCGCCCTGCAAGATAATTGTCGGCAGGGATGAAAAAGACAATGATAAGATAGAATCCCTTGCAGGAGAAGGCGATTACATCTTAAGTGTTGAAAATTTCGGCAGCCCGGTAACACTTCTCACAGGCGGTGGCTCTCAAGATTTCATCAGCCTTGCGGCAGCAATATGCGCAAGATACTCTGACGCAAAACATCTTCCGTCTGTTGCGGTAAGCGTGTATTCATCCGCCTCGGGCGGTGGTGAAAGATTCATTTTAAAAGTAAGTCCTGCAACGGAAGAAGTGATAGAGAGATACAGAGTACAGCTGCCTGAAAAGAAAAAAGCTGTGTTACCGGCTTAGAGCCTTACAACAACTCCCTTTTCTTTCAGATATTCCTTTGCCTCTTTGATTGTGTATTCCCTGTAGTGAAATATGGATGCAGCCAATACAGCATCAGCCTTGCCAAGCACAAGCCCTTCATAGAGATGCTCTAAATTGCCTGCGCCGCCTGAGGCGATAACAGGAATTGATACAGCCTCTGATATCGTTTTTGTAAGTTCAATGTCGTATCCGTCCTTTGTGCCGTCCCTGTTCATGCTCGTAAGAAGAATCTCGCCTGCGCCTAATTCCTCCATCTTCTTAGCCCATTGCACGGCATCAATCCTTTTCATCTTTCTTCCGCCGTGTGTAGATATCGCCCATGTCAATCCTTCATTTAAATCTCCGAGCAAGACTCTTCTCAAGGATTTATCATTAAACCATTTCTCTTCTTCTGTAAATGTCATCTCTTTTGTAACTCGCTTCGCGTCAATTGCAACTACGATGCACTGACTTCCGAATTTCTCTGCTGCGCGGCTTACAAAATCAGGATCTCTTACAGCAGATGTATTCACAGAAACCTTATCGCAGCCTGATTTCAGAAGCTGTCTTATATCATCAAGAGCGCCGATTCCTCCGCCGACTGTAAGCGGCATAAATACATCATTTGCAGTCCTTTCAACAACGTCAAGGATAATATTTCTCTTCTCATGTGATGCTGTTATATCAAGGAATACGAGTTCATCAGCGCCCTGCTCATCATAAAAGATCGCATTATCAACGGGGTCTCCGGCGTCCCTGAGATTGACAAAGCTTACGCCTTTTACAACTCTTCCGTCTTTAACATCAAGGCACGGGATTATGCGTTTTGCAAGCATCAGTTTTTATCCTTTCTCGCATTGTCTGTCACCCTGAACTTGTTTCAGGGTCTTACAACTATCTATTCCTTAGATGCTGAAATAAGCCTGCCCTGAAGATTCTGAACTTGGTTCAGAATCTTCAGGGTTCAGCATGACACAATAGTTACAACTTACTAATGTATTCTAATAATTCTCTCTCCTTCGTCCGCATCTTCCTTTCAGCGTATTTGCTCCTTTCATGGTCATATCCTATAAGGTGAAGAACTCCATGAACAAGAAGCCATCTTAACTCCTCATTGAATGACAGCCCATGCTCAGGCGCCTGTCTTTTGGCCGCCTGAAGGTTTATAACGATATCACCAAGCATAAAGTTGAAAGTTGAAAGTTGAAAGTTGAAAGTTGCTGAACGCTGAACGCTGAACGCTGAACGCTCTTGCTGCGGGAATGAAAGCACATCCGTAGTCCTGTCAATGCCGCGGTATTTATGGTTCAATTCTTTCATCCTGCCGTCATTAACAAAAAGTATGCTGAGTTCTGCATCTTTCAGTCCGAGAAGCCGGAGCAATGCCGCTGAATCACGCTTTATCTTTGTCAGTTTTTGCTGGTTTTTTATTAGAACCTTCATTAATCTGCCTTTGCGCTTCCTGAGATTTTGAAGAGCCGCCGTTGAAATTGAACCCCGGATAATCTATTCTCTTGTGCAGGATTCCCGTGAGTATGTATGAGAAGTGTTTCTTTATCTCTGATATGTCTTTCAATGTGAGTTCGCATTCGTCAAGTTGTCCTTCAAGGAATATATGGTTTATTATCTTGTCAACGAGAGCGGCAACTCTTGCAGGCGTAGGGTCGTTTAAAACCTTTGACGCAGCCTCAACAGCATCTGCCATCATAACGAGCGCAGCTACGCGTGTCTGAGGCTTGTGCCCCGGATATTTATATTCTTCTTCAGAAGGCTCGTTCTCATCTCTCTGGCCTTTTGCCTTCTGGTAAAAAAAAGTCATCAGGCTTGTGCCGTGATGCTGTTCTATTATATCTATAATCGGCTGCGGGAGCTTATGCTGCTTTGCAAGTTCTACGCCTTCTTTTACGTGCGAAGATATTATCATGGCGCTCATGTGGGGAGTGAGATTCTCATGCTTGCTCAGAGAATTGCTCTGATTTTCAACAAAATATTCCGGCATCTTGATCTTGCCTATGTCGTGGTAATATGAGCTTACCCTTGCAAGCAGGGGATTAACGCCTACCGCCTCTGCCGCGGACTCAACGAGATTGCCGACTATAACGCTGTGGTGATACGTCCCGGGAGCAGTTATCATGAGATTTTTCATGAGCGGCTGTTCCATATCAAGGAGTTCAAGCAAACTTATATCGGTTGTGACTTTAAACGTGTATTCAAGAAGGGGCAGCATTACAGAGACAACTGCCGTGACGCTTATCCCTGAGGACAGCGCAAACATTACTGCAGGGAATGCCTTAACAGAAAAGAACTCTCCTGTAAAAAGCAGCAGGATGCTTGCAGTGGCCCCGCTTATCACTCCAACATAAAAACCGCCCATCAAGAGCGCTGACCGCCTTTTACATCTTATAACGCTGAATGCGGCAGTAAGGCTTCCTACAAAGGCATATACCGGAAAAATTGCGCTGTTGAGCCACAGCCCGCTTAAGAGGCTCACGACAAAGGAAAATACTATTGCGGTGTGAAAATCAAATAAAAGAGTGACGAGCATTGCGCCTGCTGCTATGGGGATGCCGAACAATGTGATTTCTATTGGCGCCAGGCCGATTCCTCGTGCAAGGTTTACCAGTATATACTCAAAAAATCTTCCGAGAAGAAGTGTGCTGACAATCATAAAGCCGAGAAGGACGAGCATGTTGTAGTTTTTAAAATAAGCAGGTTTATACCGCGTAATATCCCTGTACAGAATGGCTAAAAGAAGGCAGGCGGTGAGCAGTCCTCCTACAAAACGTTCAGCGCTGGCTCTCTCCTGTATTGCGATGGCAGATAAGAATCCAAATACAATCAGCAGCAAATATTTTTTTACGTCAATCTTTCTGCTAATTTTCTGTGTTCCGTTTTTCATATCTTTCATACGCCTTTACTATTTCCTGAACGAGCTTATGCCTTACGACATCTTTCTCGGAAAAATATATAACTTTTATGCCCTCTATGTCATTCAGTATTTTTTCAGCCTCTATAAGCCCTGAAAGTTTTCCTGACGGCAGGTCAATCTGTGTGATGTCTCCTGTAATTACGGTCTTTGAGTTAAACCCCAGCCTTGTAAGGTACATCTTCATCTGCTCTGATGTTGTATTCTGCGCCTCATCAAGGATTATAAAGGAATCATTCAATGTGCGCCCTCTCATAAAAGCTAACGGCGCAATCTCTATGATACCACGCTCAATAAATTTACTTGCCTTTTCCGCCTCTATCATATCAAAAAGGGCGTCATAAAGGGGCCTCAGATAAGGGTTAACCTTTTCGTACATATCGCCGGGCAGAAAGCCGAGTTTCTCTCCGGCTTCCACGGCAGGCCGCGCAAGAACTATCCTGCTCACCTGTTTTTTCAGAAGGGCGTTTATTGCCATTGCCATTGCAAGGTAGGTCTTGCCTGTGCCTGCAGGCCCTATCCCTATAACAATATCATAATTACGCATCGCCTCAATATACTGTCCCTGAACCTCGGTTTTCGGTATGATAAATCTCTTTTTTGAGGACACAGGTATATTGTTCAGGAATAAATCTTTGAGGGATGTTTTATGTCCGGCTGCCGCTGATCTTATTGCGTAACTGATGTCTTCAGGCTTAAGCAGATAACCATCCGCACTGATGGAGCGCATCTCGTTTATGAGCTTTTCAGCTTTTGCAGCAGGCCCGGGTTCTCCCTGAATAAATATCTTGTTCCCCCTGAAGCTTGCGGTTATATTGAAAGCCTCTTCTATAAGTTTGAGGTTTTTATCAAATCCGCTGTAAAGGAAGGTTAATTCCTTTACGCTGTCAAGTTCTATCTCTATGGTTACCGTATATTCTCCTTTTTGGCGGCGCCGGGCTGGGATGAATTTTTAACCCCGCGAGCCTCTTCGTTTTTCAAAGTTACAAAAGCCTTCAGCCCTTCATTTTTCAGTTTGAGCGCAAGCGCTGCTGCTTCTTCCCTGGCAGCAAATTCTCCTGTCCTTACCTTGTATAGCTTCGGGTTTTTGGATTTAGCATATTTCTTTATGTAGGCCTTGTACCCTTTAGCTTCAAGTTTGTGTTTGAGCGCTTCCGCTTCCTTCAAGTTTTTGAATGCGCCGGCCTGAACAGTGTATTTTATATCATACTGATGAGAGTTATCAGCTTCAACCTTGGGTTCGGCAGGCTCTTTTTGAACAACAGGCTGAACAGGCAGAGGCGATAAGGCTTGTTTCGGAGGCGCCTTTTCCGCTTTGATTTGCGGCTGAGATGCTCCGCCAGATGCAGCTGTAATCTGAGGCGCATTGCCCTGAGCGGGCTGTTCCTGAACCTGAGGGATTGCCTCAAGTTTCGGAGCTGCGATTATCTGATATTCAGGCTGTTTTCCTTTTTCTCCTGCCCCGCCTACAAAATAACCGAGGCTGAAGCTAAGCGCAGAGGTAACTGCAATAATAGCTATGATGAATTTCCTGTCCGGCAAGGCCGTTTTCTGTTTTACTTTAAGGCCGCTGTGTCTCATTTCACAGGATAAGCATAGCATCACCGTAGGAGAAAAATCTATATTTTTGACTCACAGCAATGCTGTATGCGCCGCTCAGTTTTTCAGCGCCGCAGAAAGCAGAGGCCAGCATAAGCGGTGTTGAGCGCGGAAGGTGAAAATTAGTGATAAGCGAATCAACAGCCTTGAATTCAAAGCCTGGATATATAAAGATATTTGTATAACCGCAGATTGGCTGAGCAGGTGAATGAGCGAATGAGTGAATGGGTGAATATTTGCCGCTCAAATATCCCTCAATCGCCCTTGTTGTTGTAGTTCCCACAGAAAAGACTCTTTTGCCTGAGGCTTTTGTTTTTTGTATCTCTTCAATAATCTCTTTTCCTATCTCAAAATATTCTGCATCCATAGAATGTTCGCTTAAATTCTCTGTTTTTATAAGTTTGAAGGTCCCTATCCCTACATGAAGTGTCAGGCGCCTGACCTTCACGCCTTTGTCCTTTATCGTGCCTATCAGTTCTCCTGTAAAGTGCAATCCGGCGGTCGGGGCTGCGATGGAACCCTCTTTTTCCGCATATACTGTCTGATACCATTCTCTGTCAGCGGGCTCCGGCTTGCGCTTTATATACGGCGGCAAAGGCATATCTCCGTATCTCCACAAGTTTTCCATTAAATCTCCCGAATATGAAAAAAGTGCAGTCTGGTTTTCTATGTTTGCTGAGAACCCTTCTGCTATTGATATTCCCCCTCTGTATTTCCCTCTTGATAGTATTTCCCACTTGTCAATGCCGATTTCTTTTACCAGCAGAAATTCAAATCTTCCTCCTGTTGGTTTTATCCCTGCAAGTCTTGCCGGAAAAACTTTGGTGTTATTAAGTAAAAGCAGGTCGCCTTCATTAAGATATGCAGGAAGATTACTGAAAGTTCTGTGCTCTATCTCTCCGTTTTTGTGAAGCACTAAAAGTTTTGAGAGGTCTCTTTTGTCAGAAGGTTTTTTTGCTATCAGTCCTTCCGGCAGGTGAAAATAAAAATCAGCGGCCTTCATATAATTGGATTTCTGTTCCGGGATAAAAGAAAGAAAGGATTTCCTTGTAGTTTTTTCCCTTCTTTGCCATTTCAAGCGCGCTCCACTGGCAGAGGCCTACTCCATGACCGTAGCCTTTCCCCTCAAAGATTATGGAATCGTTTAGTTTTGTCATGGTGAAATTGGTGCTCGGCAGCCTTTGCCATCCGAGTTGTTTTCTTAAGTCGTTGGATTTGATTGTGCGCTCTCCTGATTCGGATGTTACAGTCAGCTCTTTTACTCTTCCGGTTGAGGTATAAGACTTGACAGCCATATCTTTAAAGGCGGAGATATTTAATGATTTTTCTATCTCTGACAATGGAATTTTTCTTTCCCATATCCAGTACGGCGAGGCTTCACAGCTTGATTCCACTGATTTAATATAAGGGTAGCTTTTACCAAACACTTCTTCGGGAAGCTCTGTCTTGCCGCCGCATGTGGAATGGTACAACGCCTCTATCGGTTTTCCGTTGAACGTGAGTATCTCGCCTGATGTTTTTTCTACGGCATGAGCTGCCATGACATCAGAGGCGCTCCCCTTGTACACCTGATGAAGAACAGAGGATGTTAAATGATAACGGAGGTTCCCGTTCATGTTTTTTTGATATACAGCATACGTCCTTGAAATAACTGCCTGCGCCTTGAGCGCTTCCATTTCCCAGTTTGTCCCGGCCTCAGCCGTGACAACGCTTTTGACATATTCCTCAAAGGGGAGTTCATTTACGACATAAAGCCCGTTTTTCCCTTTCCATACCTCAATCTCGCCGGTGTAATGAACTCCGCTCACAAGGAAATCGCCTTTTATTTTTTCACTGATTCTCTCCAGAGGTTCATTCTTTGCAGGGATACGCGGCGAATCTTCATCCACGATAAGCACTCTTATTGTATCGGCAAAGGAGAGCGGAGTGAGAAGTAAGAAGTAAGAAGCAAGAAGTGAGAAGCAAAGAAAAATAAATTTTATTTTATGTTTTTCACTTCTCATTTTAACTTCCAACTCTTAACTTTTAACTTCTAACTTTTTTTAAGGTGTTTCTCCATCTCGGAGTAGATGCAGCCGCAATATTTCTGTCTGTAAAGTCCGAGTTCCTTAGAAAGCTCAACCCCCTGCTTCCAGCCGGGCCTGAAGTCTTCAAAATAAAATTGCACAGAGTGCTTTTTCTCCATTTCCCTGCCGATATCTATTATAGCATCAAATTTCTGGTAGGGGCTTATAAGGAGCGAGGTTGTAAAGCCGTCAGCTCCAATCTCGCGGGCTTTTTGGGCTGTCTTGTCAAGCCTCATCTCATAACACACATTGCAACGATTCTCACCGCCGTTGCCTGTCCTCTGTATGAATTCCTTTATGCCGTAGTAGTCTATATAATCAATGGAAAGTTCCCATGCTTTCTGCAGCCGGGTTACGGCGTTCAGCCGCGTGGAATATTCCGCATAAGGATGAATATTGGGATTAAACCAAAGTCCTGTTACGGAAACGCCCTTTTCAGAGAGTGTTTTGATGGGATATAAACTGCAGTTTGCGCAGCAGATATGCATCAAAAGCTTCATAAAATATTATAAATTAAATTTCTCAAGTTTTTCCCTACACCGCTATCTCCAATGCTATCTTGTCATAATCTATGACTGGTTTTGTCTTATGGTCTGTTGCTTTCTTCTCAACCAACCCAATCTGCTCTAAATATTTCACATCCTCTGCAATATTCTTAATATCCCTCTTGGCCACTCTTGCAAGCTCATTGATAGAGGAGGGTTTTTTTGTCTTGATCATACGCAGGAGTTCAAGCCTCTTGGGCGTCATGGCCTTTCTGAATGCCTCAAAGCTTGTGAAATAGATTTCAGGTTCTTTAACAGGCTTTAACCTGTCTCCACGTTCAAGTTTTTTCATTGTCTCTGCAGTATCCTTTAAAATTCCCCTAACGCTTTTAATCCCTATGTTCACTTTTTTAACTCTCATATTTACCCCCGTTATATCTTTCAATATCTTTATAAAAATCCTCTAATAGCCTTTCTATGCTTTTAAAACTATACGGCTTTTCAGCATCCTTATAATGCCTGTGGTCTCCTTTGCCCTCTGCATTGTCATAGCCTATTACCCTCACATCTTCCGCAATATAAACCAGTGAATATTTATATCGGTGCAGTTTACTTTCTCTTGATTCCGGCAACTGCCATACTTTTATTTCAATGATGTTGTTTAATTCATCTATGGCTTTTACATATTTAATTAATTGTGCTTTCACTATTGGTAGTTTAAGCCAATGGGCAGGGCATGTCAATTATTTTATTGAACTTGTGTGTTGCACATAGGTCATATATGTTGTTGCTGTCATTCTGTTTGCCCAGAATCTTTCTTAACGATTCGGAGGGATTCCGGACAAGCCGGAATGACAAAAAAGAAACTATTTTTTTTGTATTAACTTTTCTACATTAGGGAACAATCCCATATCCGTGTGCGGCAGAAAAAGGGCTGACATGTATTCATCCATAAAATTCCTTGAAACTGAAAGCTCCATGTATGTCATCTTCCGGGCAATTTCCTCTGCTTCTTTCCTGAGTTTTTCTGAGAGTAGGCACAGATACGCCCCGGCGACTGATGTGTTGCCTAAAAATCTGAATTTTTCTTTTGGAATGTCAGGGAGCATCCCGATTATTACAGCCCTGTCAACATTCAGATAATTGCCGAAACCTCCTGCGATATATACGCGCTCTATATTATCCAGCGTGAACCCAATCTCTTTTATAAGCGATGATATCCCGGCATAAATCGCTGCCTTGGCCCTCATGATATTCTCAATGTCAACCTCTGTCAGGATAATGTCTTTTGCTCCTTTATAGAGGACAAATTCCGCGCCTTCGTCTCCCTCTCTTATGCGGCCTGTTTTTATTTCACGCACAAATTTTCCTTTCCGGTCTATGACGCCTGAAAGGAACAGCTCTGACATTGCGTCTATCATTCCTGAGCCGCAGATTCCTATCGGCACAGTATTGCCGATAACAGAGATGGAAGGTTCAAATGTGTCAGGCGCAATCTTTACAGCCTCTATCGCGCCTTCGGTGGCCCTCATTCCGTGCTTTATCCCGCTTCCTTCAAAGCAGGGACCCGCAGAACATGCCGCTGCCATAAGCCATTCATTGTTGCCTATTGCAATCTCTCCGTTTGTGCCGATATCCATGAATAAGGCCATCTCACTATTCCTGTGCATCTTTGACGCAAGCACGCCTGAGACAATATCGCCCCCCACATAACTTGCAACACACGGCAAAGTATAAACAGGCGCCTGTTTATTAATATGAAGCCTTGCCGTTCCTGCCCTCCACAGCGGGAAGGAATTTACAGTAGGTATGTACGGCTCTTCCCTGATATGTCCGGGATCAAGCCCCCAGAAGATATGAGACATGGTTGTATTCCCTGAGATTACAGCGCATTCTATGTGCTCTTTATTTATGCCATGTTTTTCAATAATAGTATCGGTGATGTTGTTTATATCATCCGTGACAGTTCCCCTTAGCTCTTCAAGCCCGCCGCTTTCTGTTGCATGGACTATCCTTGTGATAACATCGTCGCCATATCGTATCTGTGAATTGTATGTTGAGCCCACATCAACGAGTTTTCCGTCAGAAAGGTCTATGAGATATACGACAATCGTGGTTGTGCCGATGTCAACTGCAATGCCGTATCTTGAGGTTTGCTTTTCAGATGTAACAAAGATTGCCTCAGGCCCGTCAACATAAGCAAGATGTATTTCCCAGTTATGCCTTCTGAGGCCATCTGCCATTGATGATATAAATGTCCGGGAGAACCTCATGCCTTTGAAGCCTTGCAGCTCAAGCTCTCTTTTCAGCCTCTCAAGGTCGCTTATGTGATCCTCTATCGTAGGAGGCGGAAGTTTGATATTAAGCCTTTTTACGATGGGTGTTATCTCTTTGTCAAAGGACCTGAGAAGCTCTGAGAGGTCTTTTGATTTTGCAAGCGCAATCCTGTCTCCTACAACAAGCCGCGCCTCTTCAAGTATCTCTGCGGAGACGTCACTTTCAGGAAATGTTCGGCAGGCAAGGACAATGCCTTTCTCTTTGTCAGCCTGAGAAAGTTTGCCTGATGCGGAGGTCCTGTATTTTCCGGAGTGAATTTTTATACGGCATTTTCCGCATGTTCCCTTACCGCCGCATGCTGTAACAAGATATACGCCTTTCTTTTTGAGCGCAGAGAGGATGCTTTCACCTGCTGCTGCGGGTATGCCTTCTCCTGTTGCGAGCGTTATGTTCATAGTAAATTAGTTAAAAGTTTAGAGTTATGAGTTAAGAGTTTTAATAACCCCATTCGTCATTCCCCAGCTTGACTGGGGAATCCAGTCCTTTTTGTCTTTCTGGATTCTCTGGTCAAGCCAGAGAATGACAAGGAATTAATCTGTTGCATTTCTTTAATTATATTTTCCTTCTTTTCAACTTTTTTACGAAAGAACCAAAAAAAATCATACAACTTTTCACTTTTCACTTTAAACTTTTAACTCTTATTCGCCATCTCAATCAGCTTTTCAGCTATCTGAACAGCATTCAGCGCTGCGCCTTTTCTGAGATTATCAGCGACTATCCACATGTTTATTCCATTATCTATGGACTCATCCTCTCGTATCCTGCCGACATAAGTCTCATCCTTCCCTGCAACATCAACAGGCAGAGGATAGATGTTTTTCTCAGGCGCATCAAAGACAACAATGCCCGGAGACTTAGAAAGCACAGCCCTCACCTCATTCGGTGTAATCTTTTTTTCTGTCTCTATGTTCAGGCTTTCAGCGTGGCATCTGAAAACAGGGACGCGCACTGTGGTTGTAGTGAGCCTTATTGAGTCGTCCCCCATTATCTTTATTGTCTCATGCACCATCTTCATCTCTTCTTTCGTATAGCCGTTTTCAAGAAACTTGTCTATGTGAGGCAGCACGTTAAATGCGATCTGGTGAGGATAAACATTGCACTTTACTTCCTTAAAATTCAGTATGTCGGTTGTCTGCTGTAACAGTTCATCCATTGCCTTCTTGCCTGTGCCTGAGACAGACTGGAATGTTGTTACAACAACTCTCTTTATCTTTGCAGCATCATGTATAGGCTTTAAGACCACAACCATCTGAATCGTTGAGCAGTTCGGGTTTGCGATAATCCCCTTATGCCATTTCAGGTCATGGCTGTTAACCTCAGGCACGACAAGCGGCACTTCAGGGTCCATCCTCCACTGGCTTGAATTATCAACTACAACACAGCCTGATTTTGCCGCAACCGGCGCCCATGTCTTGGACCTCTCGGCTCCCGCAGAGAAAAGCGCAATGTCAATTCCCTTAAAGGAAGATTCATTTAAATTCTCAACAGGGATTTCATTCCCCTGAAATTCAAGTGTTTTACCCTCTGAGCGCTCTGAGGCAAAGAGCCTGAGTTTTTCAACAGGGAAGTTCCTTTGCTCAAGGGTTGCAATCATTTCATTTCCGACTGCGCCTGTTGCGCCGACAACAGCAACAATGTATTTCGCCTTCTTCTTAATCATCTATCCAGATCCTTTCATCTGATTATTTTGGATTTACTAATTTATCACAGAGGGACGGAAAATTTCTATCATAATTAAAAACTCTAAGCGGGCATGCTACACTATGAGAGCACCCCCTGAGAACATAAACGAAAATGAAAAAAGCCTACACTCTCGGCACAGGCAGAAGGAGCGAGGAAGATTTTATGGAAATCCTCTTCGCCTATGACATCAAAACCCTTGTTGACGTCAGAATCTTTCCAAAGAGCAAGATGCCGGTATTCACGAGAGAAAATCTTGAAAACCTTCTCAAAAAAGAAGGCATAAACTATGTTTTCCTCGGCAGAGAACTCGGCGGTTTCAGGAAAGGAGGCTATGAGGCATATACGACTACCGAAGAGTTCAGGAAGGGAGTTGATGTGCTTGAAGATATTGCCTCAAAAGGAATAAGCGTAATCATTTGCGCAGAGAGATTTCCGTGGAAGTGCCACAGGAGGTGGATTTCAAGGGAGCTTCACAGGCGCGGCTGGCAGGTGGAGCATATCCTTGACAAAGGAAAGGTCTGGGCTCCTAAAGGTTGAGAGAAGTGTTTCCTCACTATGTAATCAATTACACGCCCCTATAAACTTTTCCAGCCTATTGACATTAAATTAAAAAATATTGTTAACTATGCCCGTAAGAAATTAAGAGCAGTGCGTCTGAATCTCCAGGATTGTATATTAAATTTTTGGAAATCATAATTTACAGATGAAGGACTGCGCAGGCGTTACCTTAATAGAGCTGATAACCGTTATTTCAATAATCGGCGTTCTGGTATTTGCCCTTGGATTTTCATTTCAAGACTGGAATGCCGCCTATAAAATTGAAAGCCAGATAAAAGAAATGCATTCCGATATAATGCACGCAAGGGTAAGGGCCATGTGCAAAAAAAGAGCGCACTTTGTGAAGTTGGAAGCAGCGCAATATACAATATACGAGGACACAAATCCTATGCCTGACGGCAATAACACGTTAGAGACAGAAGCAGACAATCTGGTTGTTCAAAAAGCCAGCGATTATCCCATTGAATTTAATCTCGGTTTCGGTGACACACAATTCAGATTTGATAAGGACGGCTCCTCCTCACGTAATGGCAGAATCAGACTTGTTTCAACCGCGTCGCCCGATTACGACTGCATAAAACTGTTTTCAACGAGGATAAACCTCGGTAAGTGGGACAGCGCAGACTGTAACGCCAAATAAGAATGCCTGTCTCCGAATGCTGCACCCGCACAAAATAGAGCACTATGTAATCCATTACACAATCAGTTCCCCTGTTGACACAAAAATAAAAATATTGTTAACTATTAATGTGAGTTTATAATTAACAAGGAGTTTAACTATGAGTGTTAAAACAAGAGCGCATGTAATTGTTGACGAGAGCATTTTAAGAGAAATAGACCGCCTTGCCGGAAAGAAAAAAAGGAGCAGTTTTATTGCTGATGCGGCGAAAAAAGAACTGCAAAGACTCAATCAGCTATCTCTCCTCAATAAACTCAAGGGAGCATGGAAAGACGAAGACCATCTTGATATGAGGGGCAAAGACGGCACATACAAAGTAGTGCGAAAACTGCGGCAGGAGAATGAAAAAACACTGAGGGAAAAACTTGCCTGATTATCTGCTTGATACTACTGCAATCATTGACTATCTCAGAGACAAAGGCGGAGTTCCTGAACTGCTTGAAAGATTGTGCATGGAGGGCGGACTGTTATGCTGCTGTCCTATAAATATTGTTGAGGTATATGCAGGAATGAAAGACAAGGAAAAGAATGTGACTGATGAATTTTTGAACAGTCTTAAATGTTATGAGACAACAGCAGGGATAGGCATTCTTGCAGGAGAATTAAAGAGAAAATACGCAAAGACAGGCATAACACTGAGCACAGCCGATGTTCTTATTGCTGCAACGGCAATAAAACACCACCTTACTCTTGTAACAAACAATGCAGCACACTTTCCACATGAGAGACTCGCGATGCTTAGCTATGAGAGATAAATATTGCATTAGCCATTACACTATGTAATCTATTACACACTCTGGAAGCCGATTACATAAAATTGTAACGGCTTGACACTTCAACCCCTTGATTGGCAAGGATTTTCTTTGTGGCACGCAAGTTGCAGAACAATAGAAAAGGTTATGGAAAAGGCTGAAAATGGAGGGGTTATGAGAAAAAGAAAAACAATTATATTATTGCTGGCGGCATTTTCGGTATTTATAGTCTCGGCATTTATAGACGGTTTTTATGCACTTGCCGACACTCCAACGGTTAAGGCAACCGGGACATGGACCTCGATAGAAGATGATGGAAGCGTTATTATTGATGGAAAGGGCTATGGGGTTGATCCCTCTGTAATGGTTATAGACCGCAAGGGGAAGAGAGTTCCTCTTCGCAGCCTTTCACTCCCGGCAAAAGTCAGATTTGAATACATACAGGCAAAAACAGGCTTTATAATCGTGCTTATAGAGGAAGTTAAAAATAAAAGGAGTCAGCCATGAAAAGCAATAATAGAAATATGCCCAAGATATTATTCTCCCTGATTTTTTTAATCGTGCTGCTGCCTCTAACATTTGCCGAGGGCGCCCTCAATGACTATTGCGTTACCCCGCCGTTTTTATCCCAAAGCATTCCGCCGAATGTACTTATCGTGCTGGATAACTCAGGCAGTATGTGCGACCAGGCTTATTCAAGCACCTACGACCCCACCCAGTTTGCAAAGATCTGCAGTAACGACTCAACAAAGAGCTGCACCACGAGCGCTGACTGCACCTCACCCGGAGTCTGTGACAGCTATTACTATGGATATTTTGACGGCTCAAAGAATTACAGATATACCACTAACAACAGGTGGGAGGAGACCACAAATGCGATGAGCACCGGCACTGTTGCTAACCCCATTGCCAGCGGAAGTTTTTTAAACTGGGCAACAATGGAAAGGGTTGAGGTAGCCAAAAAACTCTTGATGGGCGGCAAGGCAAATCCGCGTTCCTGGAACGGCTCGGTTACTGTAAAACTCACTGGTGAAACTAACTGTTCTGTAAGTTTTCAGAAAGACTATGATACCAGCGCAGGAAACCTCATATATCCATTTGCAGGGAATTACCGTTTCAGCAGGTCAAATAGTAGTGATGATTTGAACATAAGTCCTATTAGCGGCGGAACTAATACATACTATACATATCCAAACGCTAATGTCAGTGTCCCTTCCGGATGGAGTGTCTATCCAACGTCAACAAGCGCCTATGCGGATGTGGATGAGGCAACCTCAGATGGAGATTCAACCTATATCCAGAATAACAATACCACTAGCCCTGTTATACTGGATTATGACTACACACAGAGCAAACTTGCCGGCACTATTACTGTTACAGTGCAGGTAAGGGCAAAAAAAACAGCCAGCGGGGGCACAAGAAGAATAAAAGGGGTGCTCAGGATAGGCGGGGTTGATTACGAGTCAAGCTATTCTAATCTTGGCACTTCATATTCCCTCTATTCTTTTGCATGGACCACCAATCCTGCAACAGGCGCGGCCTGGGCTTGGAGTGACATTAAATCAGCAGGGGTGGGGAGTATTCAGGGTTTTGGAGTTAAAGCTGATGGCAATTATACATCCATATTTCCCCGTGTAACACAGGCCTATCTTGATGTTTCAGTTACCACTCCATCTGGCGGGCCTTATAATACGATAGTTGACCAGGGGTTGGTAGATGCAACAGGGATTATAGATACTCTGGCCAGTGACGTCAGGTTTGGACTGGCTTATTATAATACCAGTGAAGGTGCGTATGTGAATAACTATGTTGATTTTAGCACGTCCTCGAGCATGATCACCGCTATCAATAATATGAGCCCCTCTACATGGACGCCGCTGGCAGAGACTTTATATGAGATGACAAGGTATTTCAGACAGGATGATCCATATTATTCCTCCGGTGACTATAGCAAGGGCAATACTAACATCGTTCGCGATCCGTATTGGTATAAGTACTCTACTCTTGACCCTAGCCTCACTGACCAGTATGTGCCCTGCGCAAAGTCATTTGTCCTTTTCCTGACAGACGGCGAATCCACACAGGATAAGAACATCCCAGGAACAGGTTCAGGCGCCTGTTCCCTGACGAATATAAAAGGGTGTTCCAGCGGATACAGATTTGCAGGAACTACCGTTGGAACGACATATCCGAACTATGGCACGGATTATTTGATTGATGTTGCCTTCTGGGCCAGGACAAATGATATGCGTTCAGGCTCATGCACTACCACTCCAACCTCATGGCAGCAGTGCATTCCCGGAACTCAGAATATAACCCTTTATTCCGTATTTATGTTTGGCACAGGCTCAACTCTACTTAAGGATGCGGCAATTGACGGAGGGTTTAATGACCTGAACGGGAATAACTTACCTGACTGCACCACTCTCCCTGCTGAATGTTACAGGGATACGGACAACGACGGAGTTATCCGCTCTGACGGCACGGATGACCCTCTCACATATTATGAAGGGGATGACGGCTATGCCCTTAAGACCAGCATCACAAACGCAATATCAGCTATCTTGAAGCGGGCGTCTTCAGGAACAGCGGCCTCTGTGCTTGCCTCAGGCGAGGGTTCAGGCGCAAACATCGTTCAGGCTATCTTTTATCCGAAAAGGACCTTTGATACTACAGAGATTGACTGGACAGCGACCCTGCAGAATCTTTGGTACTATCTGGACCTGAAACGGGGCAGCACAATCAGGGAGGACACTGTCAGCGATAAAGCGCTTAAGCTGGATCAAGATTATATAGTGCATTTCTCTTTTGACCAGACTGCGCAGAAGACACAGGCGAGCCGTTATAACAGTGATGCATACGGTACTGAGGGCGCTATCGTAGATACAGTAGATAGCGAGAACCTTAACTATCTCTGGGAAGCAGGCAGTATCCTGCAGAGCAGAAATATAGGAACTGATCCGAGGACTATATATACAACGATAAATGGAACCTCATTATTAACAGGAAATTTTACGACA
The DNA here is from genome assembly GCA_016195565.1 of Nitrospirota bacterium. Taxonomy (NCBI): domain Bacteria; kingdom Pseudomonadati; phylum Nitrospirota; species Nitrospirota bacterium. The sequence goes on from JACPZK010000027.1 coordinate 17,595, forward strand.
GGGAATGCCTCTGCGCTTCAGAGCATTCTTCAGGCGTCTTCTCTGACAGATGCTCAGAATATCATAAACTATGCCCGGGGCGACAGCGATGTGAATACAGGTCTTTACCGTGCCAGGACCGTAACAAATGCCGGAACAACCGCAATATGGAGGCTTGGAGATATTATAAATTCCACCCCTCGCATTGCTTCATGGATACCACTGCATAAATACGATGTAACATATAGCGATACAACCTACAAAAGCTTCATTGATTCATCCACATACACTAACAGGGGAATGGTTTTTGCCGGCGGCAACGATGGGATGCTCCATGCCTTTAAACTCGGGAAGCTGGAACTTCCTAATGACAGTCATGCTGATACATGCACATTTGGGACAAATGATAAGGCCTGCCTGTCAAATCCGACAGGTTATCTCGGCGGTTCCAGCGTTCCTTTGGGCCATGAGATGTGGGCTTTTATTCCCAAGAATACGCTCCCGTATCTTAAATATCTCATGGACAAAAATTACTGCCACCTGTTCTATGTTGACGCAACGCCGTTTGTCTTTGACGCAAGCATTGGCATACCAACTGCATGCTCAGAGACTACAGATTACTGGAAATGCGCAAAGACAGTTGATAGCTGGCGGACGATACTTATCGGCGGGATGAGATTGGGAGGAGCATGCAAGGCGCCTACATATACGGGGAGCCAGGGGGTAAAGATGCCTGCGACAGGCGAGGGGTATTCATCGTACTTTGCCCTTGATATAACAGATCCGTCAAGCCCTACTCTTTTATGGGAATTTAGTCATACTGATCTGGGTTATTCAACCACAGGCCCGACTGTAATGAGGATAAATGCAAGAACTGCGTCTGGCGGAGTCAGCACTGCTGACAAGAACAAGAACGGCAGGTGGTTTGTTGTATTTGCCTCAGGGCCGACAGGCCCCGTAGATACAACAGCGCATCAGTTTAAAGGTTATTCCGATCAGAACCTGAAATTATTCGTTCTCGACCTTAAGACAGGAGTAATTGCGACAACTGTTTCAGGAACTCCAACGCCTATAGATACCGGAATACCATACGCCTTTGGAGGCTCCCTGAACAATGCAGGCATAGACTATGATTCTGACTATCAGGATGACGCGCTTTATATGGGTTATACAAAATCTGAAGATACAACTCCGGGCTCCTCAACAAGATGGACGCAGGGAGGGGTCATAAGGCTTATTACGCGTGAAGACCTTACAGGCGATAACCTTGATGTTACCAGCGGCAATACTGCCCTTAATCCGAACAACTGGCTGTGGAGTTATGTGGCAAAGGATATCGGCGCTGTAACTTCTTCTATTGCGCATCTTGCGCATTATCCGACTAATGATACCACGCCTGACGCCGCATACTTGTACTTCGGCACAGGAAGGTATTTTTACAAGACAACCGAGGTGGATAATGCAAATGTGCAGAGAAGCCTCTTCGGGATAAAGGAGCCGTGTCTTGACACGATGAAGTTAATTTTTAACACAGGGGATGCTGTTTGTGACGGCACAAATACTGTTTGCGACCTGATGACGGCAGGACACTTAGTTGACAGCGGCAGTCATGCCTGCATTTACAATGCAACGGCGGACACTGCCACTACAACCGACCCGGACGGCTGGTACATAAATCTGGATGCATCGGCAGGCACTTCTTTTGCCGAAAGGACTATAACAGACCCATTGGCAACAACTATCGGCGCGGTATTCTTTACAACATACGCCCCAAATTCGGACATCTGCACCCAGGGCGGTTCGACGTATCTCTGGGGCCTGAAGTATGATACAGGCGGGTCAATAAATGGAATGCTGCAGGGAACGGCTCTCATTCAGGTTTCAACCGGAGCAATAGAAGAGGTTAATTTGGGGACGGCATTTGTGGATAAAACGGCAGGAGGCAGGGCAGACGAAGGAAGAAGGACAGGCGCTATTACGGGCGCGCCTCCTACAGGACAGGGACTCTCTATAGTCGTGCCGCCTGCGCCTTTAAAGAAGATGCTGCATATAAGGAAGGAATAGCTGATAGCAATCAGCTATCAGCTTTCAGCAGAAAATAGCTGAGAGCAGAAAGAGATATGAAGGATTTCAAGGAATTGAAAGTTTGGCAAAGAAGCCATGAATTAGCCCTAAAAGTTTACAGGGCTACAACATTATTCCCAAGGGAAGAGATTTATGGACTGACAAGCCAAATTAGGCGCTCCTGTGTTTCTATATGCGCTAATATTGCAGAAGGCTGCGGGAGAAATGGAGACGCCGAGCTTGCTCGTTTCTTTCAGATAGGAATGGGTTCGGCAAGTGAATTAGAATGTCATTTATTGCTTGCTCGTGATCTGGACTTATTGAACACACCGGAATACGAGCAGCTTACAGGTGAGTTGATCGAAGTGAAACGCATGCTGACATCATTTATTCAGAAGCTGAGGGCTGATAGCTGATGGCTAATACAAGAGGCGTAACGCTGACAGAATTAATAATTGTTATTGCCATAGTCGGCATTCTTGTCGTTGCCCTTGGTTTTTCGTTTCAAGACTGGATAGGAAAGTATAAGGTTGAAGCGCAAACGAAACAGATATACTCTGACCTGATGAACGCAAGGGCCAGGGCAATGCAGTTTAACCGCATATATTATGTGCAGAGTGTAGGAGCTCGTTCTTATAGTCTAATTGAGGATGCAAATGACAACAGCGTTAATGATGACGCAGCCATTGCGGGGTTCCCAAAGCCAAATTTTGAATATGATATAACATGGGGCGTAGTAGCAATGCCCATTACCTTTGACAAGAGAGGCAACATAACAAATACTGGAACTATAAGCATAGCGAGCACTTTCAGCCCGGATTATGACTGCATTTTCATTGAACAAACACGAATAAATATGGGACAGTTGAGCGGAGGAAACTGTGTTGCAAAATAAAGGCGTAACTCTTGTTGAGGTGATGATTGCGCTTGTTGTGCTCCTTATCGTTTTTATGGGGCTTATACAGGCGTCATTGGTGAGCATTGACCAGAACGTGCGGAACGAGGTGAGGGATGAGGCTGTCAGGATAGCGGCAGAGTATATGACAAGGACGAAGGCTACTGCCTTCAGCGCTGTTACAGCAACGGGTATTAACTGTGCTGCAGGTCCAGCGACCTGGACTGCATTTCCGGGAACCCCTACAGTTGCAAGAGACTTCAGGAATATGCCGATAACATACAATATAGGCAGATGTGTCGATGATCTGGATACTGAAAACAAGAGAGTTGGTGTTGTGGTTACATGGCCTTATAAGGGCGAAAATTTTACGCATACGATTTTATCTACTCTGAGGTCTAAATGATAAAGAAACAGGATGGATTTACCTTAGTGGAGCTTATGATAACAATGGTAATCTTTGTGCTTGCCATTGCAGCAGCCTCCAACATATTCACAGCGATATTAACCCAGTTTAAACAGCAGAGCAAGATAGCAGAGACAAATATAGAGGGAGTCGTCGGTTTTGAAACTCTGAGATATGATGTTGAACAGGCAGGATACGGCCTGCCGTGGGATATGAATGGAGCCACATATGCAGCAGAGGCTGTAAATGATGGGATGACTGTTCAGAACGAGACCTTATATAATGACGCCCCCAATGGGATACCGAGGGCTGTTGTAAGTGGGGACAATGTTGGGATGAACGGTTCGGATGTGCTTGTTATTAAGGCGACAAATGCCTCTACTGCTGCTGCTGCGCGGAGATGGACGTATGTTTCAAATTCAGGAGCGGCGAACACATTCAGAACATGGGCTGGAGTCATAGACGAAACTTGGCAAGGCACAGACAGCATAATAGTTATTAAGCCGGTGTTAGGTGACAGGCAAAGAGTTCTGATTAATAATGCAGGCTTTTCTATATTACTTAATGCGCTGCCATCTTTTGGTGCTGGGGGGGCTGCCACTGCCTTTGAACCCTTAGCCGGCACTGATGATACATATATTGTCTATGGTATTGGTGACGCTGTTGCAAGAATGCCGTTTAACAGAACGGACTATTATGTCAGAAGACCTGCAGGGAATGCGATGCCTTCACAATGCGCTCAAAATACTGGGGTTCTCTACAAGGCTACTGTTAACCATGGTGATGGAAATTTAACTGAATTTCCTTTAGTTGACTGTGTGGCTGATTTTCAGGTGGTTTTTCGACTGGATATGGATGAGGATGGTACGATCGGGACATCTGCAAATGCTGACGGAAGTACTGTAAGCAGTTCTGAAGGCGCTAATGTTGCTACTGTTCAGGCTACACTTGCCGATGCAGCATTACTCAGACAACGATTAAAGGAGATAAGAATTTATATTATCGCGCATGAGGGGCAATTGGATGCTACATATACCTCTGCTTCAACGATAACAATGGACGATATAGGAGGCATCGGGGCGTTCAAGGTTTTTGATTTCGCGGCCCTGGGTATAAGCCGGAATTACAGATGGAAGTTATATACACTTGTGGTAACACCGACTAATTTGAGGTAGATATGGAAATTCAAAATTCAAAATTCAAAATTCAAAATTTAAATGAAAAAGGCATTGCCCTTGTGATGGTCTTGGTTCTCTCCGCTATTGCGCTTGCGATGGTATCTGCCTTGCTTTTTATGGTCATTCACGGCACAAGGCTCTCAGGCTATCACAGGTTTTTCAGAACAGCGGAAGAAGCAGGACTTGGCGGCGCTGAAATAGCGGCAGCATTTATTGAAAGTAGAGGGGTGCCGACCGCCAATCTGACGGCTATGGTGTCGACTCAAGGTAGTGCTTGTTTAGCGCAAAAAATGTCCACTACAAGAGGCGGAGTTTGGCCGGCATCCGCAGGCTGGACAAGCTGTGTTGCTGCTAATGACGTCTCAATGGATCCCACGACAAATCCCGATCTTCAATTTGATTTGAGCAACTTCAGGGTTTATACAAAAATCGTTGATACTGTTGAAGGCAATACTGCTTCAGGCGGACTTGTTACAGGGGGCGGCTCATTAGGCGGCTCAGGAGTTGTTTCTGCCTCTTCAGGAATTACCAGTCCTCCCCGTATACCCTATTTATACAGGGTAGAAATTCAGGCGGAGGCTACTGCTAATCCAAGAGAACGTTCAAGGTATTCGGGCTTATATGCCTATTGAGAAAAAAACATGCCGCTAAGAAAATTTTTCTGTTGTGCGGGTTTATTGATATTGCTGTCATGCTCGCCTGAAAAACCGGCTGAATTAAAAACACAAAAGCCTCAAGAGGCAGCGGCAAAAGGCGTTTCAGGCGAAGCCGAAACTCACGCCATAGTCAGCGATTCCAGTTACTCATTGAGTATAACCCCTGCGCAGGCTTATCGCGGTTCAACTTTAAGCCTTATCCCGATTGGCTTTAACCTCTCTGACGCAAAAATAGAATGGCTGGTGAATGGAAACCCTGTTATTAGCGAGTTCCCCTCTCAATTTAAAGCGGCAGAGACAAAAAAAGGGGATACGGTTCAGGCAAAGGCAATGCTTAAGGACAGAGAGATTTTATCCGGCATTGTAAAAGTGAAAAATACTCTCCCTGTGATTAGCAAGGTAAAAATTATGCCGGAAACCTTTAAAGCAGGAGATACACTGTATGTTGATGTTACTGGAAGCGATATAGACGGCGATGAGGTGGCTATTCTTTATGAATGGACTAAGAATGGAGAACCGGCAGGCAAAGAGAAGCAGATAGGCGTTCCTATTAAAAGGGGTGATAAAATCTCAGTTAAGATAACTCCGTTTGACGGAGAAGGTTATGGGAAGCCTTTTATCTTGAACAGTGAGATACGTAATCTACCGCCTGTGATTATAGAAGATAAAAACTCATTAAAGCCCCATTTTGACGGAAATAATTTTTCTTATCAGGTTAAGGCGATAGATCCTGACAATGACACTCTTACTTATTCTCTTAAGACTGCACCTTCAGGCATGACTATTGAGAAAACAACAGGCTTGATTCAGTGGACTGTCCCGCAGGATTTCAAAGGGAAGGTATCTGTTACGTTTATCGTAAATGACGGCCACGGCGGAGAGGCGCTTCAGAGTTTTGCTTTTGAGCTGACTACAACAAGATAAAAGAGACTGATAGCTTTAACGTCCTCCGGCTTCTTTTAACAGCATTTCCTGCTCCTGATCAAGACTGCTCATTTCATCATTGAACTTTTTAATCTTAGTTTCAAGTTCCGAGAGCTGTTTCTCAAGCTCCCTTTTTTCACGGATTGCTAACACCCGCCCTTTTTTCTTAATATCTTCATCAAGCTTCTTTCTTTCTTCAGAAAGCTTTTCTCCTTCGGCTTTCATCTCTTCCTTCTTTTTCGCTATTTCTTTTAGCCTATTCACAGTCTCCTGCCCCTGCGGCTGTGAGCTTTTTTCCACTGCCGGTTTTTCAGGAGTATCTTTAGTTGTCTCAGGAGCGGAGCTTTCCTCCGCCGGTCTTGGCGCTTTAGTTTCTTTGATGTCTTTTATGATGTCCTTGTCAAGCTCTATCTCTCCGCCTTCCCTATAGAACTTTATCTTGCTGCCCATGTCCTTATAGTCATCTACAACAAACTCCCTGCCGTTTTTGAGGATGATTTTATAATCAGCAAAAGAGGGGGTGTAAATAAGCATGAATAAAGAAAACAGGACAATAAAGTATATAGCCTTTTTCATGTGAAAATACCCCAAATCCGTCACTCCCGCTTGTCGGGAGTCCTTCCGAAAGAAAGATTCCGGACAAGCCGGAATGACAAGATTACAGACGACATGGGACATTAGATTTGCAGTTCTCAATAACACCAGCTTATGCCGGTTCTTTTTTGAGTTCAAAGGTTTCAACATCTTTTTCTGTATATTCCTTGACCGTTGGCTTCAGTATCTTTTCTATTGGATAATCTCCGGGGTTGAGGATTTCAATGCCTATCAGATTGCCTTTCTCATCCAGATCAATGTTCAGGTTCTCATTAATTTCAAGAGTTCTTTCCCGCTCTTTTTCCTGAACCCTGATATAAAGAGCCTTCGCATAATGGTCATATTCTATTTTCATGCCACCTCCTACTGGTTGCGGTCAATAATAGTTATAATCTCGTAACCTGCCAACCCGCGTCTAAAAACTATTTTTAATAGTTTATTCCCCGATGCCTTTATTGCAATCTCTTTCCCGTCAGCCTGAATATAATAACTGTCAGGATTTTCAATGCACTCTATAATTTCAAAAACGGTTGCCTGTATCTTTCTATTGCGATTTTTAGCATGTCTTGTGAACTTTAACCCCATTTGCTATATCTTAACAGAAAGTTTTTACTTTTGCGTAGCTGGTTTTCCACTTATGCTTTTCTTTTTTGCCGAGTCTATAAGCTCTATAAGTTTATCAGCCTGTAAAGAACCTGTGAGTACAGAGCCGTCAGGCAGGATTGACGTCGGCGTGCCTGAGATGCCGAGGCGTGCCGCAAGTTTGATATTTTTGTCAATCACATCTGTTTCACAGGCAGTTTTCGGTATGGATTTTTTCTCAAAATTATCCTCAAGAAGTTTCAGTGATTTTTCGCATGTTATGCTTTTTGATTTCCAGTAGGCATCAGGATGGAGTTTTGTCAGAGGGAACAGTTTGATGTAAAAGGCGATGTCTTTTCTTTTTTCAACAACTTTTTTGATTTCTTCGTGAAGCTTGCCGCAGAACGGGCAGTCAGGGTCTGTAAAGACAATCACCTTGTTTGCCGCTTTTTTATCGCCTAAAATTAAAGCGTCTTTAAGCGGGATGAGCGAGCGGTTAATCCGCCTTTCTTTGTTAAGAGCATCGAGCCGTTCTTTCGTCTTGTCAATTGCCGCATTTACTTCGATGATGCTGCCGTTTATCAAATACTTCTTTGAAAAGTCCACATAAAACAGCCCGCGCTGGCCCTTATTGTCTATGGAAACTTCCCACAGCCCTCTCGCAGGGCTCATCTGCACCTTTAATATCTTTGCGTCGGGCGCATTGATCTTTGCGAGGATATTGCGGACTTCATCCGTGCTGATGGTGTGGCATTTCGTACAGTCTGTATCGCACGAGCCTGAGGCGTGAACAGGGCTGAAAGCTGATAGATGAAAACTGACAGCTAAAATGAGCAATAATAAAATACGCATAGATAATTATAATACATTTAACATGAAAAATGCATTTAATCAGGGAGGCTGCGTCTGTCTTGAGGCAAGATTCACGGGCCTGTTTTAGAGCAGCAGAGCAGCAGCCCAGCAGAGCAGCAGTTTTCAAAACCTACTGCTCTATTGCGCTACTGAGCTACTGAGCTATTGCTCTAATTATGATATGATAAATCTCCATGGATAAATTAATCATAAAAGGCGGGAAGACCCTTAAAGGCGAGGTTGAGATAAGCGGCGCAAAGAATGCGGCATTGCCTGTTATCGCAGCCACCCTCCTTGCGCCAGGAGAGCACACAATAAGCCGGGTCCCTGACCTCAGGGATATAAAGACAATGGGCAGGCTGCTTGAGAACATGGGCGCGGAGTTTCATTACGAGCCGCATAAAGCAGTCATTGCCGCTGACAAGATAAAGAATCTTGAAGCGCCATACGAGCTTGTTAAGGAAATGAGAGCATCCGTGCTTGTGCTGGGGCCCATGCTGGCAAGGTTTGGCCGCGCAAAGGTCTCTCTGCCCGGAGGCTGTGCGATAGGCGCAAGGCCGATAAACCTTCATCTTATGGGACTTGAAAAGATGGGGGCAAAAATAGAACTTGAATCAGGTTATGTTATGGCATCGGCAAAAAGGCTGAAGGGCGCTGTAATATATTTTGACATATCAACTGTAACAGGGACTGAAAACCTTATGATGGCTGCGTCTCTTGCGAAAGGCGTGACAGTTCTTGAAAATGCAGCAAGAGAGCCTGAAGTTGTAGACCTTGCAAATGCGCTGACAGCAATGGGCGCAAAGATTAACGGCGCAGGAGAGAGCATTATAGAGATAGAAGGCGTAGATGAACTCAGGCCTCTTACCCATAAAGTAATCCCTGACAGGATTGAGACCGGGACATTTATGGCCATAGCAGGGATAACAGGCGGGGATATCACGATACGGGGATGCATGCCGGAACACGTACATGCTTTTTTGATAAAGCTTAAGGCAGCAGGGCTGAAGGTCGAAGAAACAGCGGATGGAGTGCGGGCAGTTGGCACTGCAAGGTCGAAGGCAGTTGATATAGAGACAGCGCCTTATCCCGGATTCCCAACAGATATGCAGGCGCAGTTTATGGCATTAATGAGCACAGCGCAGGGCACAAGCATAATCACAGAGACAATCTTTGAAAACAGGTTCATGCATGTTGCCGAACTCAGGAGAATGGGAGCCGACATAAGTTTTAAAGGAAGCATGGCAACTGTGAGGGGAGTAAGGAAATTAAAAGGAGCGAATGTGATGGCTACAGACCTCAGGGCCAGCGCCTCGCTTGTTGTTGCCGCGCTCGGAGCAGAAGGAGAAACCACTATCCACCGTGTCTACCACCTGGACAGGGGATATGAAAAGATAGAAGAAAAACTTACCATTCTTGGTGTGGATGTCAGAAGGGTCTATGACTCGTAGAGGAAAGTCTATGACTCGTTGAGTCATAGACTTATTGAGAGACAAGCCTTCTTACCTCTCTCCCGTAAGCCTGATCCTTTTAAGGGCTTTTTTACGCGCAGCAATAGCCTTCTTTTTCTTTTTTACGCTTGGCTTTTCGTAATGCTCTCTCTTCTTTATTTCCGAGAGAATTCCTTCACGCTCACACTGCTTTTTAAACTTCCTGAGAGCATTCTCAAAAGAATCACTCTCACGCACCTTCACAGAGGGCATTTATAATCCCCCCCTTCTCATAAATTTTATACTTTAACTAATCCTATATAAAGCAGGATACTTTACCAATTAAATCGTAGTCATGTCAAGGAATCGGAAATGCGCCTTTACCCCATTAAAAAGCAGGGGAAACCCTATCCTTTCCTTTCTAATGGGTTTACACTGCAAATATTTTTGTGGTAAACTTCAAAATCTTCATTTTAAAACCTCAAATCGTATGCCAGAAAAATATGTCATAGGGATAGATATCGGCGGGACAAATCTAAGGGCTGCTTTAATATCCGGCAGAGGAGAAGTAATCAGGAAGATAAAAGAGCCCTCAAGAGTTAATGTGGCGGAGTCTCTTCAAAAGGCTGTTGAAAGCCTGTTTTCAGATGACGTCAGGGGAATAGGCATTGGAGTGGCAGGGCTTGTGGACAGAAAGGAAGGGGTTGTCCTGTGCTCACCCAATCTTCATGGCATTGAAGGGGTTAAGTTTAAAGAGTCTCTGGGTAAACAATTCCCGGTTCCGGTGCTGGTTGAAAATGACGCCAATGCCGCGGCATTCGGAGAAAAATGGATAGGAGCAGGCAAAGAGTTTAATTCTTTTGTTCTTCTTACGCTCGGCACAGGCATTGGAAGCGGTATAATTTACAAAGGGATGCTCGCTGACTGCGCCGCTGAGATAGGGCATATGAGCATTAATGCGGATGGGGAGAAATGCCCTTGCGGTAATTACGGCTGCCTTGAATTGTATGCGGCGGCAAACGCAATACATGCAAAAGTGGTTTCTGCCCTCGAAAAGGGCAGTGAAAGCCTATTGAGAGAATGCGGCAACGGCAATATTTATAAGATTACGGCAGAGGATATTTACAAACATGCGATTGAAGGAGACAATCTTGCGAGAGAAGCGCTCAAGGAGGCAGGAAGGTATCTTGGAATCGGGTTTGCGAATATAATAAACATAATAAGCCCTGAGGCTATAATCCTCACGGGAGGACTTATCGGAGCATGGAACATCTATGTGCAGGAGGCTGTTAAGGAAGCGTCAAGAAGGGCCTTTAAGGCTCTTCTTGATAAAGTCAAAATCATCCCCTCTTTATTGGGAGATGATGCAGGGATGATAGGCGCGGCAGGGCTTGTATTTTCTGCGCAGTCAGGCATAGAGAAGAAAATAAGGTAATATAATAGTTACACAGTGAATGAGGAGAAACGCTGAATGACAAACAAAAAGCAGATAATATGGGAGTATGCAAAGGCGATAATCACCGCGCTTATACTGGCTATGCTGATAAGGACCTTCATTATACAGGCATTCAAGATTCCGTCAGGCTCGATGATTCCCACACTGCTTGTAGGCGACCATATTCTTGTGAACAAATTTCTTTACGGCACAAAAATTCCCTTCTCGGACAAGAGGGTTCTTATGTTCAAGAAACCCGAGAGAGGGGATATAATAGTTTTTAAATACCCGGAGAATCCCTCTAAGGATTTCATAAAAAGAGTGGTGGCGGCAGAAGGCGATGTAATAGAATCAAAAAACAAAATGATACATGTTAACGGGAACAAGGTAAATGAGCCGTATGCACAGCATACAGACAGTTCTATGCGGCCGATGGGGATTGAGCCGAGGGATAATTTCGGGCCCGTTATAGTTCCCAAGAATAAGTATTTTGTAATGGGAGACAACCGTGACCAGAGCTATGACAGCCGCTACTGGGGATATGTGGATATAAAGGACGTAAAAGGAAAGGCGCTTATTCTTTACTGGTCCTGGGACTCTGAAAAAAGCTGGGCGAGATTCGGAAGGATTGGGAGTCTGATACATTGAAAAAGGCACAAATGCTGAACAACGAGAAAGGATTTTTCAAGTTTGTTTTTGTCATTGGACTTATCGCGTTTCTCATGTACGCAGGTTTTCAGCTTGGAATGCCTTTTTACAGGTATACATCGTTCAAAACAGATGCAGCGGAGATTGCAAGGGTTAGTGTCAGCGGAGATATTGAAAGGACAAGGGCGCAGGTTTTTGAGCGGGCACAGGAATTAAATATCCCAATCAAAGAGAAGGATATAGAAGTTATGAAGACAACCCTGGGCATGAGGGTGAAAACAGCGTGGTCAGAGGAAGTGGATATATTAGGAATATATCAGAAAACCTTTGACTTTAAAATTGACGTAGAGGAGTGATTTGTTTACAGGCCTTATAATTGAAATGGGGGAGATAACATCCGTTAAGATGCGCAGCGGAGGCGCAGTCCTTTCACTCAAGGCCCGGGAGGCGGCATCTTCCGCAAAACTTGGAGACAGCATTTCCGTGAACGGTGTGTGCCTTACTGTCATAGAGAAAAACTCCGGCCTGCTTTCTTTTGACCTCTCTGACGAAACTCTTAGCAGCACAAATCTGGGCAGACTTAAAAGAGGAGACAGGGTTAACCTTGAGGCGTCATTGAGCCCTGATTCAAAGATCGGAGGCCATTTTGTGACAGGACATGTTGATGCAGCCGGGACTATGCGTTCAAAGGTAACCATTGGCGATATGCTTAAAGTTGAAATCGGAGCTCCGGCAAAGGTAATGAATTTTATTGTAGAGAAAGGCTCGGTTGCTGTTGACGGGATAAGCCTTACAATTGTTGATGTGTTAAATGACGGTTTTACAGTTGTTATCATCCCGCATACGGCAAAGCTCACTACAATCGGATTCAAGAGTACAGGCGATACCGTAAACATCGAGGCGGATATTTTAGGGAAATATGTAGCGAAGTTTTTGAATAAAGCTGGGGGAAAGGATTCAGGGCTTATGAATACATTGATGAGTGAGGGATATATAAAATAAAGTTAGAAGTTAAGAATTAAAAGTTAAAATTGAGGGAAAATGGAAAAATATAAATTCAACACCATAGACGAGGCAATTGACGACATTGCAAAAGGCAGGATGGTTATCCTTGTAGATGATGAAGACCGTGAAAATGAAGGCGACCTCTGCATGGCAGCAGAGAAGGTGACTTCTGATGCAATTAATTTCATGGCGAAACACGGCAGGGGACTTATATGTCTTTCACTTACGCCTGAGCGCGTGGGAGAACTGAAACTACAGATGATGACAGATGACAACACCTCTCCCTTCGGCACTGCATTCACAGTTTCAATAGAGGCTAAAAGAGGGGTTACAACAGGCATCTCTGCTTCTGACAGGGCAACTACAATACTCACAGCAATAAATCCAAATACGAAGCCTGAAGATATTTCAAAGCCGGGACATGTATTCCCTTTGCGGGCAAAGCGTGGCGGAGTTCTCCAGAGAGCCGGCCAGACAGAGGGTTCTGTGGACCTTGTAAGGCTTGCAGGGCTTTACCCTGCAGGCGTTATCTGCGAGATTATGAATGATGACGGCACAATGGCAAGGGTGCCCCAGCTTGCGGAATTCGCAAAGAAACACAGCATGAAAATAGTTACAGTAAAAGACCTCATCAAATACAGGATGAGGGCTGAGCTTTTCGTAAGGCGTATAGCAGTGACAAAGCTGCCGACTGAATTCGGCGGAGATTTTACGGCTGTTGCCTACGCCAATGATATGGACAGCAATGTTCATATTGCTCTTGTCAAAGGCGAGATAAAGCACGAAGACGAGGTGCTTGTGAGGGTGCATTCTGAATGTCTTACAGGCGATGTGTTTGGTTCAAAGAGGTGCGACTGCGGAGAGCAGCTCCACAAAGCTATGGAACTCATAAAAAAAGAAGGGAAAGGCGTTGTCTTATATATGAGGCAGGAAGGAAGGGGTATCGGGCTCGTTAATAAATTAAAATCATATGAGCTTCAGGATAAGGGACTGGATACAGTTGAGGCGAATATAAAACTTGGATTTAAACCCGACCTCAGGGACTACGGCATAGGCGCTCAGATACTTGTTGACCTTGGGGTAAGAAAGATGAGGCTGATGACAAACAACCCGAAGAAGATTATCGGACTTGAAGGATACGGGCTAAAGGTAGTGGAGAGAGTTCCTGTAGAGACCAAGCCGCACGATAAAAATATCATTTATCTAAAGACAAAGAAAAAGAAATTAGGGCACATGCTTGACAGCGTGTAAGAGATAGCAACGAGTCTGTAGAAAAAGTCCAAAATCAAACATCTGTTCTATTGCCTCAACGGTTGAAATCAGCGGCGCAGGGAAACGGAGCCAGCAAGAGTGATTTGTTATGCCATCATCAGATATCAAAAATAATATCCGCCTCCCAGACATCTCCTGTCTTCTCTACCTTCAGTCTATGATATGTCGCTGCCTTTATCAATAACTTTCTCTCATGCCTTTCAGTATCAAATTCCTCTCCTCTTATCTCTGCCTTTAAAGCTGAAGGCTGACTGCTGAGTGCTTTTATGCTTATATCCTTCCCGATAAAATTATATGCGTCAAAATGAAATATGAGTTCATTCAGCCATGAAACAAGAAGCCCTTCAAGGGAATTGCTCTCTACAGAAATGCTTATTGTTTTTTCTTCCTTAACACCCTCAAGGTTAGTTATCAAACTGTACATGCCGAGAGCGGAGTTCTTAAAAACCTCTTCAATGCTTTTGCCAAAAGCCCTTATCCCGACATCGCCTGATATGTCTATTATCTCAAATTGCTTCACAGCACATCCGCCAGTTTTGCAAATTCCTCAATGCTCAAAGTGCCGGGCCTTCTCTGCGGATCTATCCCTGCATGGACAATCTTATCCTTTATATCCGCTGACAACGATTTGAGCGAATTTGCAAGCGTCTTTCTCCTTTGTGTAAAAGCGGTCTTGACCACTCTGAAGAAAAACTTTTCATCCTTAACGCTAACGAGAGGCGATTTTCTGATTTCCAGATGAACGACGGCAGAATCAACCTTTGGCACAGGCCTGAACGCACCTTTAGGAATCATAAACTTTAATTCAGGAATAGCATAATACTGAAGCATGATAGAAAGAACGCCGTAGTCTTTAATGCCGGGTTGGGCCGCGATTCTCTTTGCAACCTCTTTCTGAACAGTGAGCGTCATGGATATTAGATTCCCCCGGCTCTCAATAAGCCTGAATATTATCGGAGTAGTGATGTAATAAGGGATATTTGCAACTACCTTGAATTCAGGAAGGCCTTCATAGGGATATCTGAGCGCATTCCCGCAGTCAAGCTCAACATTCCCGTACTCGTTAAATTCGGTCTTGAGTTTCTCGCAGAGTTCCCTGTCAAGTTCTATCGCTATAACTTTTTTTGCCTTCTCTGCAAGCAGCGCTGTAAGACTGCCGTGGCCGGCCCCTATCTCAACAACTGTATCTCCGGAAGATATTTCTGCCGCCTCTACAATCTTCCTGAGTATGGATGGATCATAAAGAAAATTCTGGCCGAGATGTTTTTTAGGTTTCATAATTTAATTATACCAGAAGAATTTTGGGGGCTTACCTCACATAAACCCCGTAAATACTGTAGATGAAATGTCCTTTGACGGTGAGTTCTTCCTCTTTCCAGTCCTCAGGCAACGGCCAGTAAGGCGCGGCATCTTTAAGCGCCTTCATCGCTGCTTCATCAAGGTTTCTGTGTCCTGAGGTCCTGACGAGTTCCACCTTGCTTAGGCTCCCGTTCTTTTTAATCGTAAAGCTGAGATAGAGGTCTCCGTAAATCCCCCTCATTGCCGCAGCAGAGGGATACTGCCATATGCCTTCAATCTTATCTTTAAGCCTCATCATGTAGGCGTCATATTTAAATCCCTTAACATCAAATGAGATACTGCTTTTCTCTTTCTTATCCTCTGTCTTCTTTGCGATCTTCTGTCCTGCCTCCTTTGCGCTCTGTCCTACCGAGAAACCCTTGCCCTTATTCGTCTCTATATCTTCTCTTTTGCCGGGGAATTGCAAGCCTGAGCCCGAAGGCATTCCTGATTGCGAACTTTTCAAATCCTCTGACCCATTGCTCATTGAGCCTGACGGCGCTGTCGTATGTGCAGGGGATTCCTGACTCTTAGCGCTCTGCGGACTCTTTGAAGCGCTGGATTTAGCAGAAGGAACAGAAGGCTTCTTCGAGGAGCGCGGCAAGGATGCGGACTTCCGCGAAGGGACAGGTAGCGGCGCTGCTTTTTCCCCGCCTCCCGGTATATCCTCTGCGGTAACAAGCCTCGCAAAGAATGGCTTGCCCTTTTGTTCTTTAGCAACTGGCGCAATAAAAAGAAGAGACATTGCAAGCAGGTGAATTATCAGAGAGTACGATATGAATCTTTTCTGTATCAATTTAAAACTTTTCTGAAAAAGTTTGCAAAAGAGATTAGCTTCCTTCCATCAGAAGACTTTTCAAGCCAGAGCCTCATCGTAGCTGCCTGAATCTCCTGTCTTCTGTAGAGGGAAACAAGTTTCTCGGCAGAATTGTCATCTCTCAGAAAATAATTGCAGAGCTTTCTCATGATCATAAACCTGCTGTTAAACCTCTTGCGCCACAGTTTCTTATAATCAGAGGGTTTTCCCGCTATTATTGCCATCGCTGCAAACTCACCAGCCTTCATCGCATAGTATATACCCTCATAGGTCAGCGGCATTACCTGCCCTGCCGCATCTCCAATGAAGAGTATATTATCTTTATTATATAACTCTCCGCTCCATAATGGCACCTTGTACATCCTTGTTGCAGTATAATCAGCGCCCATACCCCTTCTTCCAAAGAATGCCCTGAGCATGCCTTTCAACTCTCCGGGGTCAGAACTGCCGGTGCCTGCTGATATGCCTTCAGCCTCAGGAAAGATCCATGAATATGACTTGCGGGCATGTGATGCGCCAAACCAGAACTCACACATATCGGCATTGTCCTTTTTTATCTTCGTGGTGAGCGTATAGACAGCAGCAGGCAGCTTCAACCCGAGCACAAGCCTTACCCTTGAATTCACGCCGTCAGCGGCTATAAGGTAGTCAGTTCTTATTTGCTCTTCCTTGCCGTTAATATTTACCCTCGCAGTTATCTGCGTACCCGTCTCCTCAAAATGACTGAACCCGGCTTCGATTAACTGTGCCCCTTTAACTTTTGCATCCTCCCTCAATAGAGAATCAAATTCGCCCCTTTTGACTATGGCAATAAAACCGCCCTCAAGCCTGATATCAACAGCGTTATTCAGAGGAGACACCAACTTTATATTTTTGACGTCTTTTTTGATAATATTTCTGGGTATGCCTAATTCATCAAAGGCAGTATCAGGAATTCCGCCGCCGCAGGGTTTGACGAAAGAAAAATTCCTTTCAAGCAGGATTGTGTCTATTCCTTCTTTTGCAAGGAAACGGGCTGCTGTTGAACCCGCAGGCCCACCGCCTATTACAAGAACCTTAGTCCTGAACATAATTTATTATACAGCGGAATTAGGGTTTGGGGGGTTAGGAATTAGTAAAAGAGGACTTAACCAACCCCTAATCCCAAATCCCCGACAACCCTTTCAGAATCCGGGCGGAAATGGGCAGTGAATCCTCGCCCTTTTTATCCCTGAAGAGCCGCTAAGGAAATATGCGGCTATCTTAAAAAAGAATTCTCCGACAGAGCCCGATATTGTGCAGTCCCTGTTTTCACCCCAGTTAAGGGTTTTTTCATTGTTGTTTATAGCAACTATCAGATATACCTGCCCATCTTTCATCTCTTTGATGTCTTCGTCGCTTGGTATAGGCAGCCCCTTTGTCACACCGAACTGAGTATGAGAATGGAAGTCGCCTATGATCTGAAGCCTGTCAAATTTCTCTAATATAGGTTCTATCTTCTTATGATTCTTGTGCTGGAAGGTAACCCCCTTATGCTTCCTTCTTGCAGTCTGAAAACTGAATGCATGTTCAATTATAAATCTGCCTTCAGGTTTATAACCCAGAAGAAAGCCCAGGCTCTCGCGCTTATATACCTCTGCAGAGCTTAATAAAAGGTCTATAAACGCAGTCTCGGATAAATAGACCCTCACTTCCTGACCTCATGATCAGGCAATCTTACGCTGAGCACAGGACACGGCGCGTCTCTTACCACCTTTTCCGCGGTGCTTCCGAAGATAACCCTGTCAAGCCCTTTCCTGCCATGCGTGCCTATAATTATAAGGTCCGCCTTATTCTCTCCGGCAAATTTTAAAATCTCAGCGTATGGCCTCCCCTTTACAACAATACGTTCAAGGTCCTTTATCCCTCTGAGTTCTTCAACGCCATACCTGTCCATCTCTTTTGCCGCATTTTTCTCAATATCCCTGTACAGTTCGTCCAGCGATATATGGGGAACATACCACCCCGTTGCATCGGCCAGGTCCTGTATCACATGAAGCAGATAAAGTTTTGCGCCATAATGCTTTGCCATATCAGCCGCATAAGGCAGGGCATTATCCGAGCCCTCTGAAAAGTCCGTAGGAAAAAGAATCTTCTTAACGTTCATATCACGCCTCCCTTAAATATTTAGCTGCATCCTCAGGGGATGTTGTTATCACATAGAAACCCGAACCCCACTCAAAACCGCTTACTCTCGTAAGTCTCGGCATTACCTCTATATGCCAGTGAAAATCTTCTCCGAGCGTATGCCAGTGATTACGCCTCGGGATCATGTTCGGCGCTGTGTGCATAACATAATTATACGGTGGATTTTTGAGTATGGTACCGAGTTTTTTCATCATAGCTGACAGCATCAAACCAAGGTCTTCCATCTCCTCTGAGTTTATCTCCTGAAACGCACAGGAATGCCTCTTCGGCATTATGCAGAATTCAAATGAAAACCTCTGGGCGTAAGGGCAAAAGGCAATAAATTTTTTTGTCTCGAAGATTACCCTCTGGCCATACCGCAGTTCTTCCCTTATTATATCGCAGAATATACACCGGTCCTTGTAAGAATAATACTGCTTTGCGCCGTCAAGTTCTTCCTTTATGCGCCTCGGGATAATCGGCATTGCGATAATCTGAGAATGGGGATGAGAATAAACAGCGCCTGCCTCCCTGCCGGAATTTTTATATATCAATACATATCTCAGCCTTAAATCTTTCTCAAGGTCGGCAATCCTCTCTTTATAAAGTGAAACTACCCTTATCATCTGTTCAAAGCCAATATCACCGTCTGCTTTATTATGCTCAGGCGTCTCTATGATAATTTCATTTGCGCCTATGCTGTTCATCCTGTCGTACATGCCGACACCGCGCCTGCCGAGGTCGCCTTCCACATGGAGTATTGGTTTAAAACTTGGGATTACCCTTGCCAGCCAGCCGGGCTCATTGGGAAGCGAACCATTTCCCCTGATTGCAGTTATTTCAGGAGTGGTTTCTTTTTCTCTGCCTGAACACAGAATGCATTCGGATTCTTTTGCCTTCTCTTCCTGCAGATTATATTCCCCGGGCGCCATCGAATCTGACATAACAGCAACCCATCTGTTCATCAAGGGGTCTTTTCTCAGTTCATGCATTATGCACTCCTCTTCATTGTAACCACTTCACCATAAAAGTGTCATTCTGAACTTGATTCAGAATCTCGCCAGGCATTGATTTCAGATGCTGAAACGAGTTCAGCATGACATATCATTGCTGATTTCTCTCGTAAATGGATCTCAGCCCTTTTAAGACAAGCGCCTGTTCAATATAGTCAACCTTCCTGAGAAACGGCACAATAAGGTCAGCATTGCCTCCTGTTACAACTATTTTAAAGCTTTCCGCTTCCAGCTTTTCTGTCTCTGATATAATCCTTTCCACTGCCCCTGCTGTTCCGTATACTATACCCGAACGGATGCATTCCACAGTATCCTTTCCAAGAGGAGACATAGGCTTAGAAACTGTAACATCCGGCAATTGTGCCGTATCGCTGAAAAGTAATTTCCTCATAAGTTCCAGTCCAGGCATAATTGCACCGCCCTTATATTTATTTCCACTCCCTATAAAATTAAGCGTAGTCGCTGTGCCAAAATCAATTACTGCAACAGGAGCGCCAAACAGGTCACATGCGCCTGCGGCAGCAGCAATCCTGTCTGTACCTAACTTTTCAGGCTCTTCTATCTGGAAATCAATACCTGTCTTCATCTTATGAGTTAATACCACAGGCTCTTTTTTGCTCAGAGCGCTGCATGCCTTTTTAACGGCATCTGTATGCCCCGGCACCACAGAAGATATTATAATGCCGTCAGGCATTTTGTCTATATTTTTTTCTCTTATAAACTCTGCAAAGAGCACAGAGTATTCCGAAGACGGCAACAGCGGTTTTGTATCAATTTTTTGAACAAAAAGCTCCTCCTCAATAAAAAAACCTATATCTATTGAAGAGTTACCAATATCTATGGCAATCAGGTTCATTTCGGCTGCACCTCAAAAGAGTTATATTATACCCTGAATTAACCAGAAAAATGCAGTTACCGCTTCCCCTGGGTTTTTCCCTTGAAGAAATCCTCAATGGTGCTGTAAACTTTGTTTGATGGTAAAAATACCAGATTGGCATAATCACTGTTGGAAGGTAACAGAAGGGGATTCAATGAAGAACGGTATCAAGTTCATTTTTTTGCTGGCGACGGTGTTCCTCTCAGGGTGCGTTACGATTCCGGTCGTCTCACTCAGGCCAGGCGCAGAAGCAGTTAAGGTAGGAAAGGCGGACCCACTCGATAATTACCAAGAAGTAGGGCCAGTAAGCGGGTATGACGGGAAAGGGTGCGGTGGTTTCGGCTACTACGGAACTTACGAACGCGCTGTGACTGACATAAAAAATCGCGCTTACGAAAAAGGGGCGGATTACATCCAGATATTCACGATTACAGAACCGCATCTTCGGGGCGACTGCTTTGATAACCTATATAAGCTAAGCGGCACCGCGTACAAGAAAGTCCGTGATATGCCCTCGCCGACACCAATTGTTAACAAGCCCACAGGAAATGATGCGCTTGTCGAGAAGATGAGGTTCTTAAAGCAACTACGCGATGAAGGCCTAATCACGGAAAAGCAATTCGAAGAGAAACGGCAGCAATTATTGAAATAGCCAAGCATCCTAACACGCGCTTGGAGGTGGACACGGGGAGACTGCGCCGCTGATTTAGCTCGTTAACCATTTTATGATAATCAACAATCTTAAGAATTTGACGGAAGCTGATCTCGATTTCACAATATGGAGATACTTAACATTCTCAAAGTTTATATCATTACTAACTTATCAAGCCATTTGGTTTTCTAAATTACAGATTCTTCAGGACCAATATGAAGGAACTTTGCCAGCGCCCGCCAAACTTAACATGCATGAAGAGTTGCAAAAATGGAAAACCTTATTTACTAATCCCGATCATCATCGACAGATCGACGAAATGCCTGACAGAAATGTCGAAGATGGAAGAGAATTGACGGTTGTCAATTGTTGGTTTCTTGGTGATCAAGAATCACAAAGAATGTGGAATGAATATGTCGGTCACTCAGAAGGTGTAGCAATCAAATCAACTATCAGAAAATTATGTAGCTATATTTTCGTCTATCCAGAAGTTAGTCATATTGGTAAAGTAAAATACGTTGAACTTAATAAACATAACATGAATTTATATGAAGCAAATCAAGCCCATGAACGCACATTTCTAAAAGATAAAAATCGATATTCACACGAACAAGAGATACGACTTGTTACCATGAGCTTGAAAACGCCCATGTGTGTCAACATGAACGGAAAACCTCTGACAGAGCAAGAATACACAGGGAAGAACATGAACAATTTTGATAATCCGGGGCTTTATATCAAGGCTGACCTAAGCAATCTTATAAATTCAATCGTATTGGCGCCACGTACTACAAAGTGGTTCGAAATGCTGATAAGGCGAATATCTGAATTGGCAAAGTTAAATGCTTTAGTAGAAAGATCTCAAATTGAAAATGTCTAACCACAACCTCAACCTGACGCAGGATAAACGTAGTTTGATTTTGGCTCACGGTGGTCACCCTATCGAGTTATTTCTGTCGTTATGCTGATAGTAAAATGAACGACATAATTATTGTTGAAAATTGCGTAAAATGATATTCTATCTATAAGCACAAAATGGATGAGTACAAGTTCACAGAATATTTTGAAAAAGAAGTTTTAAGGAAACGGCAATATCTCAAAAAAGAATGGTGCATTCAAATAATTAAGAACCCGCTCAAGGTTGAGCCGCAGGAACATAACCGTTTCAGGTTTTGGGGCATAGTTGAGGAACTCGATGGCCGTGTGCTGCGAGTAGTTACATTGGAGGATAAAAGAACAATTCACAATGCATTTCCTGATAGGGGGTATAAGCCATGAAACTTAATTATTATCCTGAGACCGACTCTCTTTATATCGACCTCTCCGAGAAAACAAGCGTCGAGAGCAAAGAGATTTCTGCAGGTATTGTCCTTGATTATGACGCCGAAGGCAATTTAGTGGGCATTGACATAGACAACGCCAGCGGAAAAGTCCAACTCAAAGAATTGATTCTTAACAGGCTCCCATCCGATATTCATACAGTTGCGGCATAACGAATCGTTCCATTGGATATGGTAAACTACACAGCAACTCTTAACTTTTCATTTTACACAGGGGGGCGTCTTGAAAATAGCATATTTTGACTGTTCTTCCGGAATAAGCGGGGATATGTGCCTCGGCGCGCTTGTTGACGCAGGTATTCCTGCAGCAAAACTGGAGAAAGAGCTCAGGAAAATTCGTATTAAGGGCTATAAGCTCATATCCAAAAAAGTTAAGCGTGCAGGATTTAGGGCGACAAAAATAAACGTCCAGCAGTCAGCTGTCAGTAGTCAGCTGTCAGCTAAGAAATGGAAGGATGTTGAGCGGATAATCAGAACCTCTTCACTGTCTGAAGAAATAAAACAAAAAGGGCTGAGCATATTTAAAAGACTCTTTACAGCAGAGGCAAAAGTCCACGGCGAAACATTTAATACAGCGCACCTGCACGAACTTGGCGCTGTTGACTGCATAGTAGATATTTTCGGCACAATTATCGGTCTTAAACTTTTAGGGATAGAGAAAGTTTATTCATCCGTCGTTAACACCGGCGGCGGCTCTGTCAGGACAAAACACGGGATACTGCCTGTGCCTGCGCCTGCCACAACAGAGTTGTTAAAAGATATTCCTGTTTATTCTGATGGTATTAACTATGAACTAACAACTCCGACAGGCGCGGTCATATTAAGGGAAATCTCATCTTCCTTCGGAAGCATTCCTGATATGGTTATTGAAAAAATAGGGATTGGCGCCGGCAATAAGGATTTCAAAGATAAACCGAATGTACTGAGAATTCTTATCGGCCAGAGTAAAGATCAAAGCGCAGAAAACAGAGAACAAAAGGTTGTGGTAATTGAAACCACTATAGATGACATGAATCCGCAGATATACGAATACGTGATGGAAAGGCTGTTTAAGGCAGGCGCGCTTGATGTCTATCTGACACAGTTGATAATGAAAAAAGGAAGGCCCGGAATAAAGCTGACCGTGTTATGCAACAGCAAAGAAAAAGAAAAGATGATGAAGATGCTATTTGAAGAGACAACAACAATAGGCCTCAGGTTTTATGAAGCAGGGAGGCAGACGCTGGGAAGAGAGATAAAGGAAATCAATACCGCATTAGGCAAAGTGAGAGTCAAAATCTCAAAACTCGGCAACGATATTATTAAAACAACACCTGAATACGAAGACTGTAAAAAACTCGCAAAAAAACTAAAGATGCCTCTGATAGAAGTGATGGAAAGAGTAAAAAGTCAGCGAAAGTCCTAACTCAATAACATTTCCAGCAGAGCCTTTTGAACGTGCAGCCTGTTCTCTGCCTGATCAAATACAGCGCTGTGCAGGCCGTCCATAATCTCATCCGTTATCTCTTCGCCTCTGTGCGCGGGCAGGCAGTGAAGCACAATGACATCCTTCTTTGCGCAGGAAAGAAGCTTGCTGTTTATCTGATAATCTTTCAGCCTCTTTCTTTTTTCCTCAGCTTCTTCTTCTTGACCCATGCTGACCCAGACATCCGTATAAATCACATCAGCCCGTCCCGCAGCCTCTTTCGGATTCCTGAGAATAATTATCTCGCTCTTTGCAGAAGCCTTTGCTTTTTCAAATACTTCGGAATCCGGCTCATAACCTTCAGGACACGCAACAGTAAGGTTCATTTCCACCCTTGATGCAGCCTCAATCAGCGAGTTTGCAACATTATTGCCGTCGCCGATGTATGCAACCTTGATATCTTTTAGGCGTCCTTTTTTCTCAAGTATGGTTATTAAATCAGCCAGCGCCTGACATGGATGATGTAAATCGCTGAGCCCGTTGATAACAGGCATGGAAGAATGCGATGCAAACTCTTCAAGCAAATCGTGCCCGAAGGTCCTTACAACAACTGCGTCCAGGTATCTGGAAAGCGTCCTTGCCGTATCCGCTGTTGTCTCGCCTCTGCCAAGCTGTATCTCATTAGGGGTTAAATAGACTGAATGCGCGCCTAACTGATAAATCCCAACCTCAAACGAAACCCTTGTCCTCGTAGATGCCTTCCCAAAAAGAAGCCCGATGCTTTTCCCAATCAGCGGGCATTTGTTAGCATCAACGCCTGATTTCATATCAATTGCCCGCTTCAGGAGTTTATCTATCTCTTCTGAAGATAAATCCCATAATGTCAGAAAGTCTCTTTTCATTTTAAATACTCCTGCCTGCCATTCTGCTCCCTCGTTTGTCATTGCGAGCGAAGCGAAGCAATCTCGTCTTTAAGATTGCGAAGCCTGTTTCTAACCTGTCTTTTGAGATTGCTTCGCTTCGCTCGCAATGACACGCTTTCAATTTGTTTCATGTCACATTGCTCAACACTTCATCCAGTATATCAATCATGTTGTCTATGTCTTTCCCATGCACAATCAGAGGAGGAGTAAAACGAAGCACATTCCCTGCTGTACAGCTAAGGAGAAGCCCCTTTTCCATACATGCCTTAACAATGGATGAACAATCCCTTGTAAGCTCCATTCCTACAAGAAGTCCCATTCCTCTTATATCAGCTATCACAGCCGGAAATTCATTCTGGAGGCTTTTCAATTCCTTCCTGAGATATTCTCCCATCCGCTCGCACTGGTCAAACATAAAGCCGTCTTCAAGAATTGTCTCCATTGTCGCTATCGCTGCCGCACATACAAGCGGATTGCCGCCGAATGTAGATGCATGAGAACCCGGCACAAAGGCAGACGCCGCCTTGTCTGTGGCAAGCATTGCGCCTATCGGCACGCCGCTGCCAAGCCCTTTTGCCAGGGTCACTATATCAGGGACGGCATTAAAATGTTCGTAAGCAAAGAGTTTCCCTGTGCGTCCTATTCCTGTCTGAACCTCATCAAGAATAAGAAGCAGATTATGCTTGTTGCACAGCTCACGCACTTTTTTAAAGTAATCATTGTCAGGGATCTTTACTCCTCCCTCACCCTGTATCGGCTCAAGCATAACAGCGCAGGTATTCTGTGTTATTGCAGATTCGAGCGCGCTGATATCATTAAAGGCTGCATGTTTGAAACCCGGAACCAATGGCTCAAAACCTTTCTGGAATTTCTCCTGGCCTGTCGCAGTAACAGTTGCAAGAGTCCTTCCATGAAATGAATTAACAGCGGTTATTATCTCAAATTTATCCTTGCCGAAATGCTCTTTAGCATATTTTCTGGCAAGTTTTATGGCTGCCTCGTTTGCCTCTGCTCCTGAATTACAGAAAAAAACCTTATCTGCAAAAGAGTGCTCCACAAGCAGTTTTGCAAGTTTTATCTGCGGCTCTATATGATAGAGATTTGAGACATGAATCAGCCGCTGCGCCTGCTTCTGAATGGCGACAACGACCTTCGGATGGCAGTGTCCGAGCACATTCACCGCTATCCCCCCGACAAAATCAAGGTATTCTTTTCCGTCCGCCCCCCACACCTTCATGCCGCGGCCTTTTCTGAGGACAATCGGAAACCTGTTATACGTATTCATCAGATAATGCCCGGAATCTTCGAGAAGTTTCTTGATTTCCATAAGTGATAATAACGAAAAATTCAATAAAAATCAAACGTAATAATAAATTGACATATTAGAAAACTTATGATAATTTTGCAGCAGAACCGCTATTAATACGGAGGCGGCAAAACCTTGCAGATAATTTGGATGTATGCAATTATAAGAATATAACATGGACAGCCAAGAAAAAGATTTTGTAAACGCCAAGGATATAATAAACCAGTTCACGGTTATTATAAGGACTGCTTATATCCACGACCCCGGCAATATTGCCGTCACAACAGCAATGGACAGGTTTATTGCGCTTATGAGCCCTTTTATTGAGGCTGAGGGAGAACTGATGTTGGATCTTAGGGGAGAATTCTTCTATATCAATGATAAAAGAGTAAGATACCCTCTTGAGTTCCTGCCAAACTTTGATTTCCTGTCCAGGGAATTCAGGAAAAGAGGGCTTGGCAGTATTGCTTTTAAAGATACCTTGCAGCATGAAGACATCAGGGCCTTTTTGAAGGCATTTATAACATCTATGTTTTCAGAAACAACATTCGAGACTCTTGAAGAAAGCATGTCCGGCATTGACAGCATTAAGGTTGGGAAACTGAAGAAGATAAGAACTGCCGGCGAAGGAAAACCTGACGTTCGCAGGGCTGTAAAAAAGACATATTTCAACGCTGTTTCGCATACAAGGGCTGTCATGAGCAAATTAAAAGCAGGGGAAGAAGTGAGTATGAGGAAGACCAAAAGAGTGGTAGAGTCAATGGTGGACCTGATTCTGGAGGAAGAACAGCTCCTTATTGGCATGACATCCATTAAAGACTATGACGAATACACCTATAATCATTCGGTTAATGTGAGCATACTGTCAGTTGCGCTCGGGCAGAGGATCGGACTGAACAGAAAGGCGCTGACAGAACTCGGAATCGTGGCGCTGTTCCATGACTTAGGAAAGATAGAAGTGCCAAAGGAAATATTGAACAAGTCTACCAGCTTTACCGAGCAGGAATGGGACCTAGTAAAAAAACATCCCTTCTGGGGCGTAAGGGCGCTGTTGAGGATGAAAAAAATTGACTACACCTCGATAAGATCTGCCATTACTTCATTTGAGCATCACATGTACTGCGACCTTTCCGGGTATCCGAAAATAAAAGAATCAATAGAACTGGACTTTTATTCAAAAATCGTCACGCTTGCCGACAACTATGACGGAATGACATCATCAAGGGTGTATGCAAGGATACCCATACCGCCTGACAAGGCCCTAAGCCTTATGATGGAAAAGGCAGGGACGCAGCTTGACCCTACCCTTTTTAAATTTTTCACAAATATGATGGGTATTTTCCCTATAGGCACATTTGTTATGCTTGACACAAAAGAACTCGGGCTTGTCTATCAAAGCGGCGCTATGTTTTTAAACAGGCCTCAGATTCTTGTCATTATTAACAGCAAAGAAGAAAAAGTTGACGGCTATGTTGTGGACCTTGCAGAAAAAGACTCTGACGACAAATTCGTAAGGACGATTGTTAAAACCTTGGACCCCAATAAGTATAAGATTAATCTCTCAGATTATCTGCTTTAAAACAGCACGCTATTTAGGAGGCTGCGACTGTCTTTCGGCAATATTAAACTACCGCTGTAAAAGTACAGGTGTTATTGAGAACTGCATAATAAATGTTTTCTGTTTCGTCATTCCCCGATTTAATCGGGGAATCCAGACGCTGTTCCGAAAGCCCTTATTTAATACTGGATTCCGCATCAAGTGCGGAATGACAAAAAGGAACCCCAGCATCAAGACTACAGAGAATATCAAATTTTTGAGGTGAGATACAAAAATTTGAATTAATCAAAAACCGCTGTGGAATTATGAGTTATAATACTTCCATGAAGATAGCGATAACAGGAAAAGGCGGAGTCGGTAAAACAACCTTATCCGCTGTATTGAGCCATATCTTTGCATCTGAGGGGAAAAAGGTGATTGCAGTGGATGCAGACCCTGATGCAAACCTTGCCGCTGCCTTTGGCATAAGCCGCGCCGAGACTGCAAAGATTAAACCGATAGCAGAAATGACATGGCTGGTTGAAGAACGGACAGGAGCAAAGCCCGGCAGTTCAGGAGGCATCTTCAAACTCAATCCGAGAGTGGACGACATCCCTGCCGAATACGGCTACAGGTTTGACAACATAACTCTGCTGATAACAGGAAGATCAAAAGAAGCGGCGTCGGGCTGTTACTGTCCTGAAAATGTATTTTTAAAAAGGCTTCTCAAACATCTCATCGCTGAAAGGGATGAGGTTGTGATAGTGGATATGGAGGCAGGTATCGAACACCTTACAAGGGGAACCACCGAGCATGTGGATGCTTTTATAGTCGTTGTCGAGCCTGGACAGAGGAGCATTCAGACAGCACACACCGTCAAGGAGATGGCAGAAGGGCTTGGAGTAAAAAATGTTATGGCAGTCGCCAACAAGGTAAGAACAGCAGAAGACCTTGATTTCATAAAAACCAGTATGGCTGGCATGAAACTGATAGGTGTTATAAGCTTCAGCAATTCAATAATGGAAGCTGACATAAAAGGCGTCTCTCCATATAAAAACTCGCCAGAAACAACAAAGGAAATAAAAAAAATCAAAGACACTCTTGAAGGCATCCTCTCTACGAGCCATCGGCAATGAGAAAAAACAGCAATAAAAAAACAATAAGACAGGAAATCCTTCTGAAAAGAGACGCCATTTCAGAAAATATCAAAAGAGAAAAAGATGCCGCGATAAGACAGCGCATAATCCGGCTCCCTGAATTCACAGATGCAAAAAAAATACTTTTCTATGCCTCTTTCAGAAACGAGGTTGATACGATGGAGATGATTAAAATTTCACTCAGTCAGGGTAAAAGAGTCATACTGCCGAAAGTTGATAAAGAAAATAAGATGTTAAAACTCTACGAAATAAAAGCTATGAGCGAACTCATGCAGGGCTACATGGGAATCTTAGAACCGTTTGTATCAGAGGAAAGATTAACAGGGCTTGACGATATGGACCTCGTCATCATTCCGGGCGCAGCCTTTGATATTTCAGGAAACAGGCTCGGCTACGGCGCAGGATTTTATGACAGGCTCCTTGCAGGAATAAAAAATAAAATCCCGGTAATTGCTTCTGCTTATGAGGAACAGATTGTTGATAATATACCTTCAGAGCCCCATGATGTAAAAGTCAGCAAGATTGTTACAGACATGAGAGTTATTGAGTGCGGAGATAAAAACAGCACAGTCTAACCAGAAGAATATAGTTGGCTCTTCTCTGGCATGCAGACATCATGAGGCTGCGGCTGGATTGAGGCAAGATTCACGGGTCTATCAGAATAGGGGCTGAAGTCGCAACGAAGTGGAGCGGATAGCCCCGCCTGAGAAATTGTAATGTCATAATATATTGAACTAACACTTACAGTATTACAACGGTAGTTTAATATTGCCGAAAGACAGTCGCAGCCTCATGGAACATCAAATCACACGCTTTTTAAAAACTTAGGAATCCGCACATTTCTCAATATATCTTTGTACGTTTCCCTTTCCCTTATTAAAAAATGCTCTCTTCCCTTTACCATTACTTCTGCAGGCCTGGGGCGGCTGTTATAATTTGAACTCATTGAAAAACCGTATGCTCCGGCTCCCATCACAGCCAGATATTCTCCCTGCTTTACCGCAGGCATCTCCCTTTCTTTCGCAATAAAGTCTCCTGACTCGCAGATAGGCCCCACAACATCGGCAAATATGCCGCTTCTCCTTGTTTTCCTCAGAGGCAGAATGCGGTGATAGGCGCCGTAAAGCGAAGGCCTGAGCAGGTCATTCATCCCCGCATCCACTATCACAAACTCCTTTTCGCATCCCTCTTTAAGGTAAAGGGTCTTTGTAACGAGTATTCCCGCATTGCCGGCTATAGACCTGCCCGGCTCCATTATCAAGGTCATCTTTCTTCCCTTAAGCAGCGGCAGAAGATTTCTTGCAAGGTCTGAAGGCACAGGCGGCTCTTCATCCTTATACGAGATGCCAAGCCCGCCGCCTATGTCAAGGCATTTGAT
The DNA here is from genome assembly GCA_016195565.1 of Nitrospirota bacterium. Taxonomy (NCBI): domain Bacteria; kingdom Pseudomonadati; phylum Nitrospirota; species Nitrospirota bacterium. Next base: position 47,403 of record JACPZK010000027.1, read on the forward strand.
ATTTACTCCCTGAGCGCTGAGTTCATCAACAAGGACCAGAATCCTTCTGAGCGCATCAACAAACGGAGACACTTTTGTAATTTGAGAACCTATGTGCTTGTGTATGCCGATAACAGAAATATTTTTAAGCCTGCTTGCAGTTCTGTAATGTTCAACCGCATCGTCAATCGGTATGCCGAATTTATGCTGTCTGAGCCCTGTGGAAATATAAGGATGCGTTTCAGGGTCAATATCGGGATTAATCCTCAATCCGACAGGAGCCTTTGTCTTCATCTCTCCGGCAATCCTGTTTATCGCTCTGAGTTCATCTTCAGACTCTACATTGAACATGAGTATTTTTGATTTCAGCGCAAACCTTATCTCTTCATCGGTTTTCCCGACGCCTGCATATACAATCTTTTTCGGAGATATGCCTGCATTTAAAGCCGCGTATAACTCTCCGCCTGAAACAATATCAGCGCCTCCGCCGTTTTTTGCAAAAAGCCTCAAAATAGACGGATTTGAATTTGACTTAAGCGCAAAGCAGATTATATGCGGATAACCGTTAAATGCGTTTTCATACGCCTTGAAATGCCTGAGAAGCGTTTTATAGCTGTATATGTAAAGAGGTGTTCCGTATTTCTCCGCAAGCCTCTTTACAGGCACATCCTCTGCAAACAGTTCATTCCTCTTATATCTGAAAAAATGCATGATTTCACTCTGATTTTCTTTTATATTTTTTAACACAGTCTGTCTTATAAAGTCAAAAACAGACAATCCAAGAATATATCAGGAACGGAAACATACGAGGAATTAAACAAGGACAACATTTGACAGCCATTTTTAAAGGACTTATAATTACACGATGATTCCTATAACCATATTTCTTCTATCCATAGTCCTGCAGCTTGCCACTGCCATTTTTGCCATTTTATTGATACGCATTACAGGACGAAAACTTGCGTGGATACTAATCGCTCTCGCAATGGCGCTGATGGCGTCGCGCCGTATCGTTACCTTTGCAATGTTACTCTCGTCAGGTAAGGAAATGCCCCTTGATATCGCGGAAATAATTCCCTTTATCGTCTCCTGCCTGATGCTGCCAGGAGTCCTGCGTATAAAACATTATTTCCTTTCCATTCGGTTAGCAGAGGATAGTCTGAGGGCATCCGAAAAAAATCCCGTGAATTACTTGAAACCGCATTAAAAGAGATGGAGGCGCGTAAAAAACTCGAAGAACAACTCCGCCAATCCCAGAAGATGGAAGCCGTAGGAACCCTGACAGGAGGCATAGCCCATGACTTCAATAACATTTTGACGGCAATAATAGGCTACGGCAATATCCTCAAGATGAAACTGGAAAAAGAAAGCCCATTGCTGCCCTACACAGACCAGATACTTGCCTCGGCAGAGCGCGCAGCCAATCTCACACAAAGCCTGCTTGCCTTCAGCAGGAAACAAGTAATCAATCCCAAACCCGTAAACCTAAACGAGATAACGGCAAGCGTAGAGAAAATACTTCTTAGGATAATAGGCGAAGACATAGAACTGAGGGTAATAACGCCCCCGCCTTCGGCACCCCCTCTTAATTTAAGAGGGGGTTGGGGGGAGTTAATTGTCATGGCAGACGCAGGACAGCTTGAGCAGGTCTTAATGAACCTTGCAGCCAATGCAAGAGACGCAATGCCCGAAGGAGGCACACTGACAATAGAGACAGGGCTTGAAGAGCTTGACATGGACTTTCTTAAGATACATGAGTATGGAAAGCCCGGGACGTATGCAGTGATA
>JACPZK010000028.1 GCA_016195565.1 Nitrospirota bacterium
ATCTTGATTTCAACAGTTCTGCCTTAATCTGCATTATCATTTCATTATTTCTGTCAATTTTTCTATAAACAAGAAATATCTCGTTTTTAATTGCCGTTCCACCCTTCCACAACATCTTTATTCTGCCTCTATTTAATTCTCCACTACATAAATAGTCTGGAAGCAGACTAATGCCAAACCCTAACTCAACAGCCTTTTTAATTGCATGCAGGTTTGGAATTACCATTGTTGGCTGTATATTGGGCCTCTTTTTAAAATTTTCAAGCCAAAAGCGTCTGATTATCGGCAAATTGGTATCGTAAGTAATCCATTTTTGATTTGTAAGCCAATGTTCAAATAGATTATTTTGCTCATCTCTTTTGCTCTTTTTAAAATTTGGCAGTAAAATATCCGATGCGCCCACCAACAAGAAACTCTCATCAGCTAATTTTGTAAACTCAAAATCTTTTTTGTCAGGCTTTTGCGTTGCAATCACAATATCTAAATCTCCTTTTTCCAATTTCTCAATTAATTTGGCAGTTATATCAAACTGGAACCAAAACCTGAAAATAGAATTTTTTAATTTATGCAGTGCAATTTGATGAAAATACTCCAATGGGGTGCCAATGCGTATGAGCGGCAGTTCTTTGCTAATTCTTTTGAATTTCTGCTCAACCCTTTCAAGCCCCTCAATAGCCCCGATTAACTGGCTGTAAAGCTCTTTGCCATATTCAGTAGGCACCATCTTTCTGGGTGTGCGAATGAATAGCTTGCGACCCATTAATGTTTCCAATGCAGAAAGGTGTTGGCTAACGCCCGGCTGGGTCATATATAACGCCTCTGCTGCTCCAGTTATTGTGCCAATCTTATAAATAGCAGTAAAGCTGCGATACCATTCTAAATTTACCATAAAAATATTTATATATATATCAAGATTATATTATTTGAATTATAGATAATTCTAAGTTATATTGCAATAAAAAAGAAAATGAAAGGAGGGAAGCCGAAATGCTTTAACACATTCATAATTTTTCAGTGCTGAAGGGTATTGGTAAAAAAATAACTAAACGGATGATTAGTGAAAACAGATAAGGAGAACAAAATGGTATCAAAAACTACTTTTAAAGGATTATTAACAATAATTGTGTTATTTTTTGCTTCTATAAATTATACTTGGGCACAAGAAATACCAGATGTAACGTACACGCTGCATGGTGAAAATGTTTATCCTGAAGGTATTACTTATGATGCAAAAACCGAATCGTTGTTTGTAGGTAGTTTTTATAAAGGCGAAATTCAACATATACAAAAAGGGAATGTTACTGTTTTTGTCCCTGCTGGACAGGATGAGCTTCATTCAGTAGTTGGTCTGTTCGCAGATGCTAAAAGACGACGTCTATGGGTATGTAATTCTGAAGCAGGGGCAAGTCAACGCTCCACACCTGAATCAATCGGCAAGGCAAGCGTTCATATTTATGATTTAGATAGAAAGGTGCTGCTAAAAAAAGTTGCTTTAACTCAGCAATCAGGCCATTTTTGCAATGATATTGCTCTGGATGCAAATGGCAATGCTTATATCACGGATTCTTTCAGTCCTATCATTTGGAAAGTGGATAGTACAACCTTTGTTTTAAGTGAATTTGTAAATGATGACAGATTCCGTGGCGAGGGCTTCAATTTGAATGGGATTCAAATTACTTCGGATGGAAAGTATTTAATTACTGTCAAAATGAATTCTGGCCAGTTGTTCCGAATCTCACTAAAAGACAGAGCAGTGATAGAAATAAAATTAAATCGGCCGATTGATGCCGGAGATGGTATGATTTTTTCTGACAAGCACGAATTACTTGTGGTAGAGGGGTTTGGCGCCAAAGAACCAGGAATCGCAAACCTCATATTCTCAAAAGATTATAGTTCAGCCACTGTTTCCAAGAAATTTCAATCGCCAAGAATAAAGGTGCCGACCACTATAACGATTGCGGACGGTAGACTGTTTGTAGTCAACAGTCAATTTAACCACCTTTTTAAGCCCGAAGAATTAGGCCCACCTGAGCCAGCATTTAGCATAGTAGGGTTTGACCTTAAACAATTAAAACAACAAGGAGGTGTAGCAATGAAAAAGGTATTATTCGTAGTAACAAACCATGATAAATTAGGCAATACTGGGAAACAAACAGGTTTTTACCTGTCAGAAGTTTCCCATCCACATAAGGTATTGACCGAGAAAGGATTTGAAATTGATTTTGTGAGCCCGAAGGGCGGCAAGGCTCCAATGGATGGGATTGACCTCAATGACCCAATCAACAAATCCTTTCTTAACAACAAGAGCTATGTTGCCAAAGTGGAAAACACACTTACTCCGAATCAGGTGAACCCTGCCGACTATGCCGCAATCTTTTATGCAGGAGGACACGGTACAATGTGGGATTTCCCGGATAATGAGAAGATTGCAAAAATCGCATCTGCTGTTTACGAGAATGGCGGGGTGGTAGCAGCCGTTTGCCATGGACCTGCAGGATTGGTAAATATCAAACTGCCCAATGGTAAATATTTGGTGGATGGCAAAACAGTATCTTCCTTTACAAACGAAGAAGAAAAGGCCGTAGGACTTAACAATGTGGTTCCGTTTCTGCTTGAGTCCATGCTGATTGAACGAGGGGCAAGGCATACAAAAGCTCCACTCTGGCAGTTGCATGTTGAGGTAAGCGAAAGACTCATTACAGGTCAAAACCCTGCCTCTGCTGAGCAGGTAGGAAGGGCGATGGTCAAATTACTTTCAAAATAGGCTTTTACATGCATTGGGCGAATAGCCTCAATTAGGGGCTATTCGCCTTTAAACTCCTTTAGCTCTCTATCAATGAAGCAACCGATAATAGCTCTGTAAATCTGTTCTGCTATATAAGGGTCAAGACCTGCCTCTGCTGCCTTTGACTTAACTTTATTTATGACCTGTTCAACCCTCTTTGGGTCTCGCACTCCTTGCTCATCTTTTTTCAGCTTTCCTGCCTTAATTACCAGTTTTGCTCTTTTTGATAAAAGCTCTATTATCTCGTCATCAATTTTATCTATTTTTTGTCTTATTTCTTCAAGTGCCATTTTAACTCCTCTTAGAAGCACTATGTCTACTTCTATGATTTTTTATTTCTTCCCTCCATACATCGTAAATATCCCATATTTGTAAAAGCAGTCAACTTCCTTGAAGCCAATCTTTTTCAAGGCGCCCAGTTGATTACCCAGTGTATCGGGTTTGTTATCCTTATTGTCTTTATATCTGCGCATTGTATCATCACCGTAATTAGATTTGTTGAATTCTGTCATAATCTTATCCTTTTCCAAATCCAAGTCTTTTCGGACATATCTGTCTGTATACCATCTATTCTCTGGTTTCCCTGCCTCTTGAGCAAGTATTCTCACAACATTGGAGTGTGCAGGTCTATCAGGTTCTCCTATCCACATGTCAATAAGAGGAATATTGGAATGTTCTTTTTCCGCTATTTGCCTAATCCGTTTGATTTTTTCAAACTTATATATCTCTGTTTCATCACCAAATTTCCTGCCGCCTAATCTTTCTGCAATAGTATCTTTGAGAAAAACCATGTCATCGGAATATCTGCTTCCAATTGACCAGTGGTTCCACGAATTCTACAATTCATCTTCCCTTCGATCTGAAAACCAAAAGATTTATATAATGCGATTGCACGCTTGTTACTCTCCCGAACAATAAGTTCAACACGTATTATCTCTGGATATTCTTTCTTAATCAAAGCAAAAAATTCACTAAAAAGAGACCGTCCGATACCCTTTCCCTGAAACTTGAGATCAATCGCAATTGTCAAATTCCCCAATATGTGATCAAAGACCTTAAGCCTCAGTTGATACGCATGTAATTCTCCCACAATGTCTCCAGAATTTTTATCCAAAGCCACCAACTCAATTCCAGACTCACGACTATGCAACATAAACTCTTCGATATACTCAGCACTAATCTCATCACATTCTCGTACAAGACCACATAAGCTTGCTTATTTTCTTCAGGTCATTGTCCTTCATTGTTTTTTAGCTGTTCGGTTAAGTATTTTTCAGAAATTCCTCAATCACCGGACATAATTCATTTCCCTGTAATCGCTTTTTTCATCTTTTCAGGCAGTCTTTTTGAGCCCTCTCTAAGCGTAAGTCCCGATGCTTTATTCTTTATCTTCATGAGGAAATTAAAAGCTTCATCAGGATTTGCCTTTGCCATCTCTCTTAATCCCCAGCCAATGGCCTTTCTGATAAAAAACTCTTTCTCAGAAACCATCCGCTCTGCGAATTCAAAGAACAGTTTTTTGTCGCCCATATCCTGTCTGAAAAGAAGTATCTGTGAAATCAAGGATGCCCTCCTCATCCAGAAATTTTCAGACTTGCTCCATTTTTTCAAATAATTGAATGCCTTTTTATTTTTCTCAAGAACCGCGCCTACAAGGTGGATTGATATATCATCCACGAGGTCCCATCCCGTGGACTGCATGAGCATTTTCTCAAGCACCGGCATTATTGAAAGATTGAGGCATTCGGGATAGAATTGCAGCATTCTTAGTCCGAGACGCTTTTCGTCATGATATTCCGAATCCCACATCCTTTGTGCAAGTTCCAATATATACTTGCGACTTGCATCACTATTTGATTTTCTGAATTCTTTTGCTATCTTATCGGTAAGCGGCAGTGAGACGCCGAAAAATTTAAACGGGCTTTTCAGATAGCGTTTTTCCTGCACAGCACGTTCACTGTTTGAATATCGTTTTAACTCATCTCTCAGAGCGTAGATTTGTTTTTGAATTTTCGGCATATAAACTAATCCTTCTCCAAAATCAAATCAACCATCATTTTCCTGGGCTGGCAGAAGAGCTTTTTGACCCTCTCGCGGTATTCTTCCGGTGTAACACGCTCCTGATGCGTGCCGATTATGATTTTAATGTTAGGGAACGCCTCCTCTAAGGCTGCCTTATATTTTTCTTTGAACGGACAGAGCGCCTTCATGCAGTATGTGAAATGGATGGCATCAACCCTGAATTCGGTAAGCGCCCTGATACGCTGAAGCAGTTTGTCAGCGCCTGTTAGAGTAGGACAGCCGGGGCAACTGATAATGCCTACTAAATCCAAGGGCTCATCCTTTGGATAATCTGCAAAGGCTCCCCTGCGCTTTCTGAAATCGGCAAGACAGCTTGCAGAGGAGCATCCTAAATCCTGCGTTGCATTAGAGCATGTGAGGATGCCTATTCGTGCCATACGAATCCTCCTTTCATCCGAGCCTTTATTTCAAAAACTCTTTTCTCACAGGCGACCATGCATCTACGGCTTTACAAGGCGAATTGGCCGTAAAGGCCGAATGAACGGCATTTGATGGTATTGCAATAACATCCCCTGCCTTCAGCGCAGTTGTCTTCCCTCCATAGGTAAAAGTTAATTCCCCGTCAAGCACCAGCGTTATCTGTTCAGCTTCATGATGATGTTCAGGAAATACAGTATTCGGCTCCATCTCAAAATAGGTGAGCATTGTTTTTTCCAATCCCACAGCCCACATCTTTGCGCCAGAAACGCTGGGTTTTAATTGTAGATCAGTTTTTCGATATAAGGTTATTTTATTCATAAGACCCCCTTACCCTTTCATTCAAACACAGGCCGCATAAAACTACGCCCATAGCTTATAATGCACCGTGTCTTTTCTGCATAGGCAAATGCAGCCTGACAATCAGTATCCGTTTTAATCCTTTCCCGATATTTCTCATATTCTGTCAGACTCGGAAAACTGAATAAAGCCACTGCTATATTATTCGCGCCCTCATGCGGCAGAAAATAGCCATGATGCTTGCCGCCGAATTTATTTACGAGCGGAATCCACATCCTTGCATACTTCTCAAAGTCTTCACCCTTATATGGATCAATAACATAACGCAAATAACATGTAACCATTATTCCGCCTCCTATGTTTTATTTCTTCAGATATTTCATCTGAATATTTGACTGAATAAGAGACTCAAGTTCTGCTCTTGACGGCAGTGCCTTTTTTATTTCTGTTGAGATGAATGCAACATCATTTGAATTGGCCGCAAGTTCCTTGGCCTTTTTGTCAAAGGCAATCAGATAATTCTTCATGTCCTCAATGTCTTTTTTACTCGAAATAGGCCCATGTCCGGGAATTATTTTCTCCACATCAATTGTCATGATGTAATCGAGCACTTTGACCCAGCTTTCAATATCTCCATCAGCAATATACGGGTGGTAGTTTGTGAATAAAATATCCCCTGCAAACAGTATTTTATTTTCAGGCAGATAGATCATAATGCTTCCCTCTGTGTGCGAAGAACCGGTATAGATAAGTTCTACTTTCTGGCCGCCCAAATCGATTTCCATTCTGTCAGTAAAGGTCAATTCAGGATATACAATCTTCGTGCCTTTCATATCTTTTTCTGCAAGTCCATATACTCTTGAGTTTTTAAGGGTGGCTTCGCTTTCTTTTTTCATTTTCTCTGCGTCTTTTACCTGTGAAATAATTACTGCGCCAAGTTTCTTGAACTCTGAATTGCCGAATGTATGGTCGAGATGGTTGTGAGTATTGATGACATATTTTATCGGCTTCTTCGAAATTGCCCTTATATCCCCGATAAATCGCCTTGCTTCTTTCGCCGATATAAGCGTATCAATCACCACAATACCTTCCCTGCCGATAATTATGCCCGCATTCGCACCGTAGCTGTTTTGAGGGGTGCTGTTTTTCGTATCCACATACGAATAAACGCCATCAGCTATCTTTGTCAGTTTTTCTGCAGCAAATACATTTCCGCATAATACGGCATAAACCATAACAACCAATACTGCCAGCCATTTGATGCCACTGTGCTTTTTCATTTTAATTCCTCCTTTGTATTTGTTTATGCATTATTTCTGACCGCTGTCTGATAGCGAGCCAAAAGTGTTGGATCATCAATTGAACCGTGATGATGAACCTGCAGCCACTGTCCGTCAAATAATTTGAAGATTCTGGTAGTCCTTATTGCCAGTTTGACAATATTGTCACCGATGCGGAATTCACCACGCTCCCTGCCTATAGCATAAAACATTTCTTTTGTCTCATGTATTGTATAGTCATAGAATTCAACATAAACCCTTGCTGGTCCATTAAATATGCGTTCATAAACTGCCTTTATTTCATCCCATCCCTTCTTAATGTCGCCAAGGGGGTTATCCATTGCAATATCCTCGGTTTGTGCCCAGTTTTTGGACATGAGCATAATATCGCGGGTATTGAAGGCGCGGTAAAACTGAACAAGCGAGCAAAAAAGAGATGACGGGTCTTCCTGATTTTCGTTTCCTGTTATCGGTATTTGTATTGGTTGCATTTCAGCGCCTCCTGCACCTTATCTGGCAAGCTTACGGCCAAAGGCCATTGCCCGTTCGCGAAGTTCTCCGTCCTGTTTGATGTCATCGTTATACATGGATGCAAAAGGAACGAGTAGTGAGTCTATTTCGATACCTGCAAATCCGGCAGTTGCCTTGAAGGTCTGTTCCACAAGGCTGAGTCCGGGATTGATGTCGCCTCCTGCTGTTGCGATCAGCCCAAGTTTGAGCTTGCCGAGATTGTGATAGTAGTTTCCTTTTTCCGGATCGAGTTTAATCAGCGAATACATCCTGTCCATAAGCAGTTTCAACTGTGCGCTCGGCCCAAAGAAATAAACAGGAGTTGCGAATACAACAACATCATTATCCGGTATTTTTGCCAGAACAGGCTTCATCTCATCATCCACAGCGCACTCGAATTTATCCGACTTCTGGCATCCCAAACAGGCGATGCAGCCGTTATTCTTACTTTTCAATTGGGCTACATCTATAACCTCAACATCTGCTCCTGCATCCTTTGCTCCCTCAACAAACCATCCTACAACAGTATTGGTATTGCCTTTCTTTCTCGGACTGCCGCTTAAAATCATAATCTTTTTACTCATAACCTATCCTCCAATTCTTTTTAAAAGGACTACATATACTTTTTAATCTCTCCGGTAACGGTCGCCTTTTTACACCATTCAAGGAGATTCTCCCTTTCACCTATATATTGATAGTATGGGACTGTCCGGTTTCCAATATTAACTCCTTTGATTGAAAGTCACGCAGTAAAACTTCCTCTCATTAACAGCAGCGCCAAAGCATTTATTGCATGATATGCATCTTGCCTTCTTCCTGTCGCCGGACTGCCATTTTTTTATGAGATCAGGTTCTGATATGAGCGGTCTGGAAATGCTGAAAAATTGTGCTGACCCCTCGCGATAAATATCCTCCATTACCTCAAGGGAGCGAAGTCCTCCCACGAGTATCAGCGGGCATTTCAGGTGAAGCTTGAACTGTTTTGCATAATCCCTGAAATATGCCTCCTTTTCCGGGCTATTAATCCCGGCTCTCGCAGGCATAAGCTCTCCTGATGCAAGTATTCCACCGCTTAATTCTATGGCATCGATACCCATATCAGATAACCTTTTGCAGACCCACAGAGAATCTTCAGGGGAAAGTCCGGCTCCTCCGTCAAAGTCCGATGAATTTATCTTTATCATTACAGGATAATCCCTGCCGATTTTTTCTCTTACAGCATCGTATATCTCAAAGATTATCCTTGCCCTGTTCTCAATGGAGCCGCCATATTCGTCAGTGCGCCTGTTTGAATAGGGAGAGAGAAACTGCGAAAGCAAATAACCATGGGCAGCATGTATTTCCACACCGTCAAATCCAGACTCTTTTGCCCTCCTTGCTGCCTCTGCAAATTCATTTACGACACGCTTTATGTCGTTAATACTCATCTCAACAGGCATATTGCCGGTTGCCCTCTCTTTCATAGCAGACGGAGCTTCAAGGGGCATGCCGGTATCAAACATACCCTGTGAGCCGCCATGGGCAATTTGGAGTACAATTTTACCGCCATGCTCATGGACTGCTTCTGTAAGGCGTTTGAGGCCGGTGATTACGGCATCGTTGTCAGCGCCGAGCTTGCCAAAAAGCGCCTTGCCTCTTTTGGTGACAAAGGAATACCCGGTCAGTATAAGACCGACTCCGCCCTTTGCAAGGTCTCTGTAGATTTCAATTAACGGTTCGGTTACTTCACCGTTTTCACCAGCCAGCCCTTCCCATGTGGCTGACCTCACAAAGCGGTTTCTTAACTCCATGTTTCCGATAAATGCCTTCTGAAAAAGCTCGTTCATTGTAACCTCCTCCTTCTCATTTTAATATTACCGCCACTCAACCATGGCGGCATTTCGTTGTGGAATCCGGTGGTATTTATATTTTGGATATCCAACCATCATCGCTAAACATGTATCTTCTTCGGGCAGTCCGAGGGCCTGCTGCAATGGCGGCCACTGGTTTGCAGCTAAATAAACGAATCCGGCCCAGCAGGCGCCAAGGCCAAAGGCCGAAGCAGCTAATTCAAAATAGGTCAGAGCTATGGCACAGTCTGTTGCGGCAGTAGAATAGTCTTTTGGGGCATGGGGAACAATGAGGGCAGGTGCGCTGCGGCAGACCCTGTCAAACCCCGCCTCCCAGTCGGCCACAACGCGGTCCAAACGATTCCTGACTGCAATCGGGTTCTTGTTCTCTAAGTAAATGTCTAACCCAGTCGATGATCAATCCAGCCAACCGCCTGACCTCATCCTTATCATCTATAACCAGCCACCTGACCGGTTGAGTATTGCTGCCGGTGGGAGCATATCGGGCGACATCTATCAGTTTGGTGAGAACCTCACGCTCTACAGCCCTATCCTCGTAAGTGCGAATGGACCTGCGAGACCGCATTAAATGCTCAATTTGTTCCGATCCGGGGAGTAAATCCTTCTGCACAGGTATGCACTCCTCTGATTTCATGGTTGCAAGAGACATGGCTCCGTGCGGGCATACGGCAACACAATGTCCGCAGTTGATACACATCTCATCGGCCCCGTTAATGGGAATGGGGACTGACTTTTTATCCTTCAATTCGATTAATTGCAAAGGGCATTCCGCTACACAGATACCATCACGCTTGCATTTTTCCTTATCCACGACAAATAGACTCATGACTTCTTCCTCCTTTTTAAAGTTAATATTGACAAACAATATCAACATCAGTATACTTTGTCAAGTAGTTACATTTAGGTTATACAGTTACAAAAAAGATACTATTGGAGGAGTGTATAATGGGCTATGAGGCATGTACCGGGGAATGTCCTGTAGAAAGAACATTAAAAATCATCGGCAGCAAGTGGACGATTTTGATAATCAGGGACCTTCTTCAAGCGACAAAAAGATTCGGTGAACTTAGAAAATCACTTACAGGAATCAGTCCGAAGACATTATCGGAGAGACTGAAGACATTGGAGAAAAAAGGGATCGTTACAAGGAAGATTTATCCTGAAGTTCCTCCGAGAGTTGAATATAGTCTTACTAAAAGGGGCAAGAGCCTCAGCTCAATTATCATGGACATGAATAAATGGGGGAAGGCTGCAAACTTAAATAAGTTGTAACCACTCCGAGATTTTCATTATCTTACTAAATCTCATCGCTTGAGTTACCGATATAGCCCTGTGAAGTTCCTCGGCAGTTACAAAACCTGCATTATTTGTGAAGGGAAGGGTTCCTGTTGCATCAGACAGAAACTCCACATTAAACCCTAAATGAAAAGCCTGTCTGGCTGTTGTATCGCAGCACATCTGTGTCATATATCCAGAGATTACTACAGTATCAATATCCCTCTCTTTGAGCCATGATTCCAGTATTGTGCCGGTAAAACTTCCCGGCAGGTTTTTCTCTACAAAAAGGTCATGCGGACGTTTTGCAATTTCAGGATGAAGCTCCCACTCAGGACTTCCTTTTCTGAAGACAGGAGAATCTGCTGCCTTGGCTGTATGTCGAATAACAACAACTGGAATGCCATGCTCGGAGGCAGCATCCATTACTCGCAGAATATTTTCAAAACTTCCTGCCGGATAGGATACCGGCAGCTTGCCGGTGAAATATTCATTTTGCACATCAATAACCAGTAATGCCCTTTTCATGAGTTACCTTCCTTTATAAGTAGTCTTCTCTTATGGGATACCATGCATCCACTGCCCTTGTTGGCTTGTCTAAAATCTTTGCACTGTGTTCCTGGTTGGATAGAATTACAACCCCATCTCCAGCTTTTAAAACCTTTGTCTCTCCATTAACGGTAAATTCTATCGCTCCTTCAATTATATATGTTATCTGCTCATGCGGATGTTTATGTGATGGAATCACTGCATTAGGCTCAAACTCAAAGAAGGTCATCATTGTCTTTTCACCTGAGACAGCCCTGAGTGTGATGCCTTCAAGAATTTGTTTTGCCTTCAAATCTGATTCCTTGAAAAAATTTATTTTTCTTCTCCTTGTTTGAATCTTTAATGTTCTCTTAATTCCGCGCAAAAGACTGTAACTGCCTTACCGCTTATAAAGACTCTGTCTTTTTCAACTCTGACCTTCAGGAATCCGCCCCTTTCCGATGCCTGAAATGCAGTTAATTCATTCTTGTTCAGCCTCCTCTTCCAGTAAGGCCCTAAACAGCAATGCGCAGAACCTGTCACAGGGTCTTCAGGAATGCCGTATGCCGGAGCAAAGAACCTTGAAACAAAATCAATTCCGTCTGCGTTTGAAATGCTCGTTACCATCACGCCCCTTGCGTCAAGCCTTTTTAAAAGTTCATAATCAGGATTCAGAGCCTTAACTATCTCTTCAGATTCGACCTCCACAATATAATCCATGCGGTTTTTGCCGGCATACTTAGGCATAACCTTCAACCCCTCAATGAGTTCTTTTGGCGCAGATATTCCCCTGTCCTCTTCAGATGGAAAATTCAGCTCTATAAAACCATCTTTCCGCACGGCTGTCAACAGCCCGCTCTTTGTAAAAAATCTTGCCTCTTTATCCGATGGCAATATCCCTGTCTCCCATAAAACATGGGCGCTCGCAAGAGTGGCATGTCCGCAGAGGCCTACCTCTCTTTTGGGAGTAAACCATCTCAGATTAAAACCGTCATCCTGTTTGATCAAGAAAGCGGTTTCCGATAAGTTCATTTCTCCTGCAACATTCTGCATCCATGCCTCATCTTTTGGCAAAGGCAGTATGCATACAGCCGCCGGATTGCCTGAAAACATCTTGTCCGTAAAAGCGTCAACCTGATAGATTTTCATCTTTCATTACCTCCTTTTCATTTTGCAAAACATCGTTTATCAGCGTACAGCTTCAGCATCAGATTGCCCCCACGCTGGAATTCAAAAGGCGCTTTCTTTATTTCAAAACCTATCCTCTCCGAATGAAGAAAACCCAGAACGTCATTTAAATAAGGATACGGCTTTGCATCCAGGCCGGCCAGAGGGAATATCCTTACTTCTCCAGAGGCTACTCTCACAAGTTCTTTTAAACACGCAATATGAAAATCAAAATCCAGCCTGTCGCCATACAGAAATAAAAAATTACTTGAAAGCACAAGCGAAAATGTCTTGTCGGAAAAAAGTAGATGTGGCATCTCTGCCTGAACATACTGCCCTTCTTTTGAGCCGACGGGGAAATCATTTGCAAATATTTCTAAAGCCCTACTTCTCAGTGCCATAACCTCATCTTTGTTTTTGTAATATTTCCATGTGTAAAGATGCGATACCTCAGCAAATTTCTCAAAGACATGCTGCAAGTCATTTTTGCCCTTCTCCATGAGTTCACCAGAAGTCAAGTCATATAAAATATCGCATGCAGTAACATTAATACCCAGCTTGTGTGCTTCTGCTGCGAACGACGATGCCCCTGCAGGGCAGTCCAATATTCGGCCATTCCTGAGAAGTGATTCATCAAGACCGAACATGTCCATATATTCAGCGTATGTCCGACCGAAGAAAGCAATGCGGTCTATGTCTAATTGATCTCGTTCTTTCATTGTATGTCTTAAATCACCTTTTTATCGTAAAGCTCTTTTATATCAAAGGCAGGTGTCGATGCTGAAATATAACTGAACATTTCATTGGTTATGTTTTTGATAGCATGAGGCACATTCGGGGGGATATAAATCAGATCACCCTCTGTTACATCCTGCTCTTCGCTGCCCACCTGCATACGTCCCTTTCCCTTGATAATCACATATACCTGCTCTGGTGCATGGCTATGCAGTTTCTGGCTTGAGCCTGGAAGAACGTCAACCCAGGTTATAGCAAGTTGATCACCAGGAACATCTCCTTGTTGAAGTAGAATATGAGATATGAGCCCATCGCGCTCCCGCCGGGGCGCCTTTGATTTGTTCTGCTTAAACATAGTTACCTTCCTTTCAAATATTTATTCTAAAAAAAATATTAGAAAAGCCTCGCTCCCTTAAGCCCTAAAAAAGCAATAATGCCAAACCCGAAAATAATTATACCCTTAAGAAAGAAATTGATGCCCATCACTCCTCTTGTTTAGCCTAATTACTTCTCTTTCCGCCAAATAATACAAGCACCACGCCTGCAATAATTATCAACATTGCTGTAATTCCCACCATTGTAATCCGTTCCCCTGCAAGTACAACACCTAACCCCACCGCGATAACAGGATTAACATATGCATAACTGGTTGCAAGTGCCGGTCGTGCCTTTCTTAAGAGATAAGTATAGGCGCTGAAACCTATTAGTGAACCGAATATCATCAAGTAAAACAGCGCTCCTACAGAACGCCATGCAGGGAATCCGTTCATCTTCTCACCTGTAAGAAAACTTGCTGCGAGTAACAATGCACCTCCGGCTATCATTTCCACTGCGCTTGCCATTAGTCCTGACGGAAGAGACAAATGGCGGCTCCATACAGAGCCGAAGGCCCAGCATATGGCTGCTATTATCAAGGCTATTGCACCTGCAGGGCTTGCCCTTAAATCGCCCTCAAAGTTTAAAAGTATAATCCCAGTAAAGCCTAATAACAGTCCGGTCCATTCGAGACTGGCAGGCCAGCGTTTCCAGATTCCAGCGAAAAGCACTGCCCAGAGCGGTACGGTAGCTACTCCCAGTGCAGCCAGTCCTGATGCCACCCACTGCTCAGCAAATACCACTCCGCCATTGCCGCCCAATAACAGAAGACCTCCAACAATTGTTGCTCCTATCCATTGAGAACGATCGGGGTTTGGAGTCCCTCTGATCCTTAGGAAAAGATAAAGTCCACTTCCGGTCACCAGAAATCGCACACCAGCCATCAGAAAAGGAGGAAAGCCTTCCAATGCTATACGAATGCCCAGATAGGTTGAACCCCAGATAAAATAGACAGACAGCAATGCTATCAGCACTTTGACCCTGATGTCTTTATCTTTTAAGTTGCTCATTTTATTCATAATTCCTATCCAAGAACTATCGGTAATTGCACCTTATCCTTCAATGCCTTTAATACCGCCTCTCTCAAGTTATCTTTGCCGAGGTCTTCCTTACCCACCATCTCCTCAATATCTATACTGACAATACCTGTTATTTGTAGTTTTTCCTCAAGGAAATCTCCGTAGCCTCCTTCAGACTGATATTTCTGCATGAGACACTTAAGGCCTAATATTCGCTTTTCCCTGTCCTCCACAACAGAAGCCCTGCCTTTAATAATCACGCTTCGATAAAGGTATTCAGCCTTGCAGGGGTCTGCCGCAGTTCCTTTCACATAGGCTATAGGCAGATCCACCTCAAAGCAGACCCTGTTATCTTTCTTAATATCATCAATCTTTTCTCCCTCTTTCGCAGTGTGAAAATAAATTTTTCCCTCATGATATGCAAAGTTAAGAGGTTTTACCATCGGATAACCGTCTTTGCCTATTGTCCCCAATCTTCCCACATGGCAGGTGCTCAAAAGGTCAATTATCACCGCCTTATCCTTGATCTCTTTTTTGCTCTGACGCATAGTTATTTCTCCTTTATTATTTCTCAGCAAGTGCAAACAGCCTTCTGAAATCAAACTCAATGCCTTTTTCTGTCCTATAATTTTCAAAGCCTATTGCAAAGGCATATTTAAAGCGCGCCTGTTTCTTTTCAGAAAGAAGCGCCAGATACGGCCTTAAGCCCGCAGCCAATCCCCAATCAAGCACATCGTTTATGCTTTCAAATAAAAGTTTGTAGTCTTTGTAAAAGACATTTATATTCCCGAATCCGGAGTCCTTAAGAAAGCCTGCGAATTCTTCCTTTAACGGAAAACGCCACGGAGACTCCATCTTGGAATACACCGATTCAAGCCCGTTTGCTGAAATGGCGCTGTATATATTATCCATCATCGCCCAGCAGAAATCTTTTGCAGGCAATTGGACAGCAATCCGTCCTCCTTTTTTAAGAGCCTTATGCGAGAGCGCTGTTACTTTTTCCTGCTCTTTAATCCACTGAAATGCCGAGTTGGAAAATACGAGATCAAACTGTTCAGCAAAATTCATGGACTGTGCAGCAACCTTCAGCAAATTTATGTTATTTATGTTTTTAGAGACTTTATGTTTTTAGAGACACTGTGTGCCTTTTTAGCATCTCTTCAGACGGATCAATTCCAATAACGCATCCCTTGGATGTTCGGCGTGCAAGCTCAATAGTCAGCTTCCCTGTTCCGCAGCCGATGTCAAGTATAGAATCCTCAGCGCGCACGGTAGCCATCTTAATAAGCTCCCTGCCAACATCTATCTGCGGGCCATGTGCACTGTCATACCTCTCAGCATCCCATCTCATAATGCACCTCCCAAAAAGGTAATAAGTTTAGACAATGGCATAACATTTTCGCTCATTCTCGGTCGTTCCGACCTCCGAGGTTTTGCCTGTCCATGCATTCTGCATTGAGGCAGGCAAAAAAGCCGCTCAAATGCCACGCCATTGTTAACTATCTTCTTCTGCCTCCAAAAATAAAAAAGCCACGGGGTTTATTCCGTGGCCTTTGAAGTTTTCTCTTTGTCCGATTAACAGTTAATAGAATTCCCCTTCAGCCACGGCATCTATGTGCCAGGCATTCTTAAGGACGGCTTTATTAATTGTCATCGGATTGTAAAACATGCTTTAAATATACTCCTCGCTTATTTTTGTGTCAAGAAAAATGTGCGTATTAAGATTAATCAGATTCTAAAGCTCCCAGAATCTCAGGAAGAATTATATCAAGGAACTCTGACGGGCTAAGGATTTTAAAAGAATAGTTGCCCCTTAATTTTGAAAAGTCCTTTTTATCTCCTGTCACAAGAAAATCAGAATTACTCATTATGGCTGACGCAAGCACAGGAACATCCTTGTCCGCGATATGCCCGGACAGGTTTTTTATATCTCTATACGAAGGCAGCGGTATGACCTCGAGGTTAAGCATGTGAAGATACTTATTATATACAGGAAGGACATTAGGCATTTTTTTAGAGAGATTCCTTTCAATCTCAATAATATTATATTCGCCTGTTGCGGCAGAGAGCAGGGGAAGGTCAAGAGATAAGATGTCAAGGATAATGCGCGGCGAACCTTTGTCCGAGAAAAGGCCTGAAATTATAACGTTTGAATCAAGAAAAACCTTAAACCTT
Organism: Nitrospirota bacterium; assembly: GCA_016195565.1. Taxonomy (NCBI): domain Bacteria; kingdom Pseudomonadati; phylum Nitrospirota; species Nitrospirota bacterium. The sequence goes on from JACPZK010000028.1 coordinate 16,499, forward strand.
TTTCTTGGCATAGGTTTCTTTATAAAGTTTTTCTCTTTCTTCTTTTAAGCCTGCCAGCAGCGCTTCCTCTGAAAGCCCGGAAGCCTTGATAATCTTTCTAATCTGTCTTCTCGCTTCGTCGAGTTCGAGCCTTTTGGGCGTGATTATTACAGAGTCACCCACAGGAATTATAGAAACTACCTGTCCTTCCTCAAGATGGCTTGCGCTTCTTATTTTCTTTGGGATAGTCAGTTGCCCTCTGGACTTTATCTCAGTCACTGCTGTTTTGACAGTCTCCATAGTTCCTCCTTATACTACAAATTCTGATTTCAGAATATCAGAAATCAGAATAATTTGCAATAGCTCACTATTCATATCCGAAAACAGTAAGCCCCGAATGAAAAGCCTTTGCTATGCCTCCCCACACTGTATGACGGATAAATATCCATGTTATAATCCATCAGGTATTTCTGCATGGACACGATAGAAAAGCTTAAAATCCTTTCAAATGATTCGCAATATGACCTCGCCTGCGCTTGCGGAACCAATAAAGATGACCGCAGAAGGAGGGGGCTTGACGGCAAATGGCTCTATCCCGTAACGCTTCCAAATGGCGGTTATTCCATACTTTTGAAGACCCTTCTTTCCAACGCCTGTTCAAACGACTGCAAATATTGCCCCCTGCGGTCTGAAAACAGCGTGCGTCGCTGTACGCTCCGGCCCGAGGAAGTCGCAAATATTTTTATGGAATATTTGAGAAAGAAAAAAGTTTTTGGGTTGTTTTTGAGTTCAGGTGTCATCGGTAATCCGGATTACACGATGGACAGGATCAATGCGGTTGCGCGCATTCTGAGATACAAGCATAATTTCAAGGGCTACATCCATCTGAAAGTCATTCCCGGGGCCTCGGATGCCGCCATAGAAGATTCCATGAAACTCGCAAGCGCAGTGTCGCTCAATATTGAAGCTCCGGGCAAAAAGCGCTTTGACCTGCTTTCAGATAAAAAGGATTATATCAATGATATCGTCCGCCCCTTAAAGCTCATGGCAAGGCTCACAATGCAGGTTCAGAGGTTTTCAAGGGTTAAATGCACCACCCAGTTTATCGTCGGAGCATCGGACGAGCCTGACTCGGAGATTATAGAATCAATGTTCGGCATCTACAAGCGGCTTAAATTTCAGCGTGTCTATTTTTCAGCTTATCAGAAAGGCTTGGGGCATCCCGACATTCCGGGGGAGAAGCGATTGCTTCCAGATACTCAAAACATATTCATGCGTGAGCACCGGCTGTATCAGACTGATTTTCTTATTCGCAGGTACGGCTTTAAAAATGAGGATATTGTTTTTGACAAAAGCGGCAACCTGAGTCTTGATAAAGACCCAAAGCAGATATGGGCAGATACGCATCCTGAATTTTATCCCATAAAAATCAACATCGCGGATAAAGAGGCTCTGCTCAGAGTCCCCGGACTCGGGCTTGAGTCGGTAGCGCGGATTTTAAAGGCAAGGCGTGAGAGAAAAATCTTCGGCATTGAGGATTTAGGGATAAAAGGCAGAAGGGCTGAGAAGATAAAGCAATATGCAGTTTGCGGGTAAACGGGAATGGATGCCATCAAAAGTGTTTCAACCCTTGAATATGAAATAAACCGCGCCCATAAGGCAGAGTCCTGCCCAGAGGTAATTCATCTTAACAGGCTGGTCCATGTAAAAGACCGCAAAAGGAATAAAGACAGAGAGTGTTACGACTTCCTGAAGTATCTTAAGCTGTGAAAGGTTCATCTCAGTATATCCTATGCGGTTTGCCGGAACCTGAAGCAGGTATTCAACGGATGCTATGCTCCAGCTTGCCATCGCAGCTATATACCATGCCTTGTTGTTAAGGTTTTTCAGATGGGCATACCACGCAAATGTCATGAACACATTTGAAAGGATAAGCAGTAAAGTTGTTTTTGCAATAACCGGCATTCTTACACCTCTCTAAAAACGAAACTATTTTATTTTAACATGGATCGAGGAGGAGCATCGAGTAAGCTGAATTGCGCTTTGATATAAAATAGTACTTGACATACTATACAGGATAGTGATATACAGTATAGTATATCCATGAGGGAGGGAATTTATGTCAACAATCGATTTAATCATTCTGGGTTTTCTGTTAGACAGGCCGATGAATGCTTATGAGCTCGCTTCCTTTATAACTGAAAAACAAATTGGCCGATTTCTGAAAATTAGTGCTCCTGCTATATATAAAAGTTGTAAACGCCTTTATGCAGCTGGGTTTTTAGATGGAGAGGCGGTTAAGAAAAGCGGTCTGCCTGAAAAAACTGTTTACAGGATCAATAAAAAGGGGAGGGAAAGGTTTCTTGCCTTAATGGAACGTTTCTCATCGCATTTTGCGCCCTTCCTTTTAGATTGTAATGCTTTCATCTGGAACATTGAAAAGGTCGAAAAAAAACATGGCCTAAAAATGCTAAGGAATCTAAGGGATGAATTATCTGCTCTCAATCAATGGATCCCTCAGCATGAAAAAGAAGAATCTGACAATCTGTCTTTTGCAGCCAAGGCGATTATTAAACAATATCGCATGACAATTTCAGCGCTTCTCAGATGGAGTGAAGAGGTTATCATGGATTATAACAAATTAAAATAGGTGGAAATAAATTATGACTGATTTATTGCAAGAGACTAAACAAACAACGCCGATTGCCAAGCTGTTCTTGTTAAGCATTGCGCTTACGGTAATCCTGGCGTCCATAACTCATGCCTATGAGTTTGGACACCGCGCATTCATTGCCGGGTTTATCCTCATCTCTCTTCTTTGCGTTTTGAACATTATGTGTCGGCGTACGAGCAACAAGATCTTTCTCGTATTCTATGGATTACTCAATGCCTGGGTTATTATCGGGTTCGGTCTGTTCAACGGTTTTTGGAACCACGTGTTCAAAGTGTTTCTTAATTACCTGCACAACGGATATTTGCCGCCTTTTCTGGCGAAGCTTTTTATGACTCCTCAATTAGGGAGCTTCTTTTTTGAGGGTGTGGGGATGCTCACTTTCGTTGTGAGCATGTTTGCTGCGTATTACGGGTATAAATTCATCAAGGAGAAATGATATGTCAAATTTTATTCAGTTCAATCATGTTTCCAGGTGGTTCGAGTCGGCGTCAGGCCACTTTGACGCTCTGAAGAACATTGACCTCCATATCGAACAGGGGAAGCATGTGGCGATTGTCGGCAAGTCGGGGAGTGGCAAATCCACCCTGCTCAATATGTTGACAGGCATTGACCATCCCAGCCAGGGAACCGTCAAGATTAATTCCACCGATGTCCACACATTGAACGAAAGCCGCTTGGCAAAGTGGCGGGGAGAGAATGTCGGCATAGTCTTTCAGTTCTTTCAGCTTATTCCAACCCTCAGCATCCGGGAAAACCTGCTGCTGGCCATGGACTTCGTCGGTAGCATTCCAAAGAATGAGCGCAACAATCGGGCTGAGGCGCTGCTTGCGCAGGTAGGCATCTTGCAGCATGCAGACAAGCTGCCTGCCGCATTGTCCGGCGGGGAGCAGCAGCGGGCCGCCATTGCCCGCGCGCTGGCCAATGACCCGCCGATTCTGGTGGCGGACGAACCTACCGGGAATTTAGACAGCAAGACCACCGAGGCCATTCAAAGACTGTTTGCCGATCTGGTAAAAAACGGTAAAACGGTCATTGTGGTGACACACGAAAACATATCCAATTCTGAATACAGCCGTATCATATCGCTTAGCGACGGAGCGGTTGTAAGCGACAGAAAGAATTAACGGAAGGTTTATATGCATGCAGCCATTGTAATTATCATTGCGGCAGTCGTAGCTAAATTGAAAGGAATTATTCCCATGAACATGAAAGTTAGAAAAGTTATCGGCGATTTTCGGGTCAATCCGGGCCGCATAGTGCTTGTCATCTTTGCCTTAATAATCGGTCTCTGGGGAGTCGGGTCCATCCTTGTGTCGTATACAATCCTGAGTCGCGATCTAAATGAAAACTTTATCAGGATCAACCCTCTTCACGTTGCCATAACATCCAAAGATTTTAGTCGGCTGGATTTGGCGGCACTAAAAAACCGACCGGAGATTGAGACGGCTGAATTCAGGGATTTTGCCACGCTGAGGATCGAGACGCACCCGGATGACTGGATACCATTGTGGTTATTCGGCGTGGAAGATTTCAATAATTTTAATCTAGCGCGAATTTTTGACCAAAAAGGCAACAGTGGGACTACGACACCCGAAGACGGGGCTATGTTAATCGAACGTGACGGACTTCGCTTCTCTGATTTGAAGGCCGGTTCTCCTGCACGCGTTCGTGCAGGCGGCAGGGTCGTTGATGTTCCGGTTGCTGGCATCAGTTTTGATCCAGCCCAGTCGCCGGGCACACAAGACCACTTGATTTATGCGTATGTGAATAAAAAGACGTACTCGGAAATTACCGGCGAGGCAGCCAACCAGCGATTGATCATTCGTTTTAAGAATGTAAAAACAAAACAAGAAGTTCAGGCTGCCGCAGACGGTCTTGTTAATTATTTTAAATCTCTGGGTATAGCAGTTGATGCAGTTAAGATACCTAAATTTATGGAGCATCCCCACCAGTGGCAGTTAAACACCCTGCTGTTTATGGAGGGGAGCATCGGTTTCCTTGCGTTTTTTTTGGGCGCTGTGCTGGTTTCTCAATTAATAGCGGCTATCCTGGCTAAGCAAATACGGCAAATCGGCATTCTCAAGGCCATCGGTGCATCGCAGTTCAAAGTCTTTCAAATCTATTTGGCGATGGTATTGGTCTTAGGAGTTATATCCGGCGTGATTGCAATACCGCTTGCGGTCAAGTTTGGCTATGCATACGCTTACTTTGTGGCGGATGTCCTTAATTTCGAAGTCCTTACCACATCCCTGCCGCATCATTTGTATTTTTATCTCATAGCCGCGAGCCTGTTGCTGCCGGTCTTACTGTCCCTTCCGGCTATTTTAAAAGGGACGAGGATATCGGTCCGCGAAGCGTTAAGCGATTACGGCATTCAACAGGACGCGGTCGCGAAAAAGTCCAGGATCATTGATAAATTGCCGCTTCCGAGAAATCTCGTATTGGCCTTCGAGAATACCATGCGCCGCAAAAAACGTCTTGCGATTACGGTAGCTGCTATGGCCCTCGGCGTGGCGATTTTTAGCACAGGGTTCAATGTGCAGCAATCCCTCAATGACCTCCTGTCGGACGTGAACAACAGTATGAAACATGATGTCCAGGTGGTGTTGATCAACCAGATACCGAAAGAAGAGGCGCTGAAATATTTTAGCGGCATTGGCAACATAAGCCGGATAGAAACATGGAATGGCGGCCGCGGCGGAATGCAATCCATGGTCGTCTCAACGGATGCCGGAGTAGGAATCATCGCCCTTCCTTACAACAGTGATCTCCTTGCCTTCAGGTCCATCAATGGGCGCTGGCTGAGCGGTCCGACCGAGCCTGAGATAGTGATGAACCATGAGGCGGCAGAGATTTACGATAATCCGGCAATCGGCAGTTATCATACGTTGAGCGTCAGGGGGAACCAATTAAAGGCAAAGCTGGTCGGGATCGTTGAAGAACTTGAAAAGCCGAAGATTTATATGGCCCAGGAGCAGTATGATGCCTTCGCCAATCCGAACCACTATGTCAACAGCTTGATGTTTGTCGCCAAGGACAAAAGCTATGACAAGGTAATAGCCCTGAAAAAGGATATAGAGAAGGCGATTGAACCGTCCAACCTGCAAGTTCTCTATGTGATGATGCAGGCGGAGCGGGTAAAAATTATTTACGACCACTTGAAAATAATTTTCGTGACAATCGTTTTCTTTGCCTTGCTGGTGCTGGTTGTCAGCGCCATAGGAATGGCATCGGCCACGAGCATTAATATCATGGAGAGGACCCGTGAGATTGGCGTGCTGAGGGCAATCGGCGCCACTCCTAAAATCATCTACAATCTGTTTGTTGCCGAAGGAATGATAGTGAGCGTTATCAGTATTTTCTTTGGATTGTTATTATCGTGGCCGCTCAGTATTGTTGCTTCAAAGTTTTTCGGCAACTTAATGCTGGAAGTCGCGCTTCGTTATTCATTTAGCAAGATCGGCTTTGTGATAACCCTGATTGCAACTTTAATTTTCGGCTGGATAGCCAGCCGTATTCCGGCGCGCAGGGCAATTAAGGTATCGACCCGGGAAGCACTGACGTATGAGTAGACAGGAGGCGAATATGTCGCGGAGAGAGGGTAAAGAAAATATGCTTGTGATAGAAAAGTCCTGCTACCGGAAAAAAGAAAGCTTTCAATTAAGCATATCTGTCACAGGTGATGACCGTAAGGATGTTCTGAGCCCGGGGTACTGCAAAGGATTGCAGGGCATTGAACAGTTCTCACACGCACTTATCATTACTTTCGGTTAACTTTTTTCGTTGGGCTGCAACGAAAAAAATCAAGGAGGAAAATGCTGTGAGCAAAATTAACACTGTGGCAATTATCGGCGGTGGTGTGTCGGGATTATCTGCCGGCGGATTACTTTCTCAAAAAGGGATGAGGGTGAAACTCTTTGAAGCCAATGATAAGCTGGGTGGCTGCTGTGCCAACACTGACATTGATGGGTACACTTTTCACGATGGCGCCCTGTATCTGGCCTTTCCCGGGATCCTGGAGCATGTATTTGAGAGATTAGGCCTTGACCGATCTTCGCTCCTGCCGTTACGGAAAATAATCACCATGCAGACGACGACTTTACCAGACGGCACCGTTGTGTCTTTCGGCAACGGGCTTGAAGTGACAATCAGAAGGAAAGGCGAGGCGAAAGAGGGGCAGCTCCAAAAAGAACTTGACAGCATGCTGAAAAAGTGGGAGCCAGTTCGCCGTCTCTTTGCAGACGATATTCTTCGCCACCCGTTCTCATGGTCGCGGCTTATTGTAAAGGGGTGGCGTCATCTGCCCAAATTCCGCGGGTCAGTTGCCTCGGAGATAAATAATCTCTTCAGCGACGGGGCAGTTCGTTCTGCAATGTCAGGCGTGATGCTCTTTTCCGGCATGCCACCTCAGAAAACACCGGTTCTATCCATCTTGGGGCTTGTTGCTATGCTTACGGAGGGATTTTACCTGCCTGAGGGAGGCATGGGAAAAATACCCGAAGCACTAAGCCAGTCTTTAATGAATAATGGCGGTGAAATATTCCTCAATTCGAAGGCGGACAAAATTATCATCAAGAATGGCCGTGTTCATGGGTTGAAAGTTGATGGGCAAGGTCTGGTTGAGGTTGATGCCGTAATATCAACGGCAAGCGGTATGGCTACTTTCAGTTCACTCCTGAATGATGAGGATATACCAAATGGTATGCGACGAAAGGTGCAGAGTGCTCCGTTGTCACACAAAGCATTGGTCATACAGTTGGGACTATCAAACCTTGTAGATGTGCGCAGCCATTCCAACAGCATACTTCCAATGATAGATGACCAATACAAAGTGTTTATGCCAGATGAGGATGATGTGAAATGGCCTGTTTACACAGTGCCTACGGTTACCATGCCGGAGCTGGCGCCTCGTGGTGGAAGCATCATCGAGGTGTTTCCCCCCATACAACAGAATATTCCAGCGGATGATTGGGACACTCAAAAAAAGGAAAGAATAGTCATATCTGCGGTCAGGGCGCTTTCTCGCATACACGACCTTGATATCGCGGTGAAACGGGTGATAGGTCCAAAGGATTTTCAGGATAGAATGCACCTTTACAAAGGGGCGGTCTACGGATTGTCACCAACCGCTGATCTCCGGGCATATTTCCCGCACGATTCTCCAATCAGCGGACTATTTCAGGCGGGACAGACCACATATCCAGGTTATGGTGTAAGTTCTGTAGCAATGTCTGGTATTTTAGCGGCAGAAACAGTGATGAGAACGGAGATGATGTGACCCAAGTCGCGTCTATTGATGAGATGCAGAACCGCAGCGGCGAGTGACTTGGAGGAATGATATTTTACGCATCCTTGATGTCCGGCCTTGGGTAAAGCCCCGCCGCCTTGAGGATATCTGCAATTGCGGTTTCCCATTCAATGGCCTGGATATGCACACCCTTTACGCTGGGGGTCTCAAGGACCTGATGGATGAGCTCTACAGTTATCTTTATCCCTTCGGCCTCCTGCAGTTCACGCGCCCTTTCAATGCTTTTATAAAGTTCGCCTGCTATTTATGTATGAACCCCAAGCCGCCGCATGTTTAATAATACAGGCTATGTTTTTTTGAGACAAGCGCCTAATCTGATGATATAATTTACCTATGGTTAATCTGAAGGACCTTCAGGGTGCCCTTAAGAATATTCAGCCTTTCATCCACAAGACTCCTCTAATCTTTTCGAATTCATTCAGCAAACTTATTGACGCGGAGGTTTATCTTAAGGCGGAAAACCTTCAGAAGACAGGATCTTTTAAGGTGAGAGGCGCGTTCAATAAACTGACCGGCATCAAGGGCGGCAAGGTGATAACTGCGTCAATGGGCAATCATGCTCAGGGTGTTGCGTTTGCTGCAAATGCCCTCGGAATTCACGCCAAGATAGTCATGCCGGTAACATCTCCCATAGTAAAGCAGGAGGCGACAAAAAGCTATGGAGCAGAGGTTGTCCTTCACGGAGAAACTTTTAGCGACGCATTAGTCCATGCGCTTTCACAGAAAGATTATACGTTTATACATGCTTTTGATGATGAAAAGGTCATTGCAGGGCAGGGGACTGTCGGCATTGAGATTATAGAGGATTTAAAAGACATAGATTTTGTAATTATTCCTGTCGGAGGAGGCGGGCTTATCTCAGGCATAGCTGCTGCTGTTAAGGCATTGTCCCCACAAACAAGGATTATAGGCGTCCAGACAGAATCCGCAACATCAGCGTATGATTCGTTCAAGAGCAAAAAAATATCTGACAAGCTGCCCTCGCCAACACTCGCTGATGGAATCGCTGTAGGAAGGATAGGAGAAAAGGCATTTGAGATAATGAATAAATATGTTGATGAAGTGCTCCTCGTGAAAGAAGACTCAATTGCAATGGCAATACTGCTCTTTCTTGAACGGAAAAAACTTGTTGTTGAAGGAGCAGGCGCAGTGCCATTGGCAGCATTGATAGAAAATAAGGATAAATTTAAAGGCAGGAAAATAGTCCTTGTTGTCAGTGGCGGCAACATAGATTTCACGCTTATCGACAGGATAATCCACAAAGGGCTTGTATCAAGCGGAAGGATAGGGGTCTTTGAGGTTGTTGTTGATGACATTCCGGGAAGCCTGCATTACGTGACCGGAGTCATAGCGTCTCACAGGGGCAATGTGCTGAGTGTTGTCCATGACAGGCTTGCAGGCGATCTGTCTGTAGGCAAGACCAAAGTTGTATTCACAGTGGAGGTAAAAGGCAGGGAGCATCTGGATGAGATACTTTCTGACCTTGAGATAAAAGGGTTCGGAGTGAGAAGATATAAATGAGCGATTCTTCTCTGCACAGACAGAGAATGGGGATTAAGCAGAATATAATAGCTTGAAAAATTTTACAACTGGGATTATCCTATTACTGAGACACAGTGAAACAGGCATGATGCAGAATAACTGCTTATGCCGGATATAATTTAAAAATGCCTTATGGAACAAGGAGACGCTTATGAAAAAGCTTATTTTTATTGTCCTTATGGTTTTTGCCTTATCTGCTGTATATGACATAAGCTTTGCAGCGGAAAACTCAGAATATTCAAAGGCTCTTAAATATTACAACAGCAAAAAATTCAAAGAGGCTGTTGAGCTTTTAAAAGAGCAGGAGCAAAAGAATCCAACCCCGTCAGGCTATTACCTGCTTGGCTATTCGCTTTATAAGCTCGGAAAATTTGAAGAGGCTAATGAATACTTTAAAGAGGCATACCTGCTTGACCCTGATTTTTCGCTTGAAAAAGCCGGGCTGATAAAGAAAACGCCTGAGGCTAAACCTGAAGAGGCAGAAAAGCCGCCTGTCTCTGAAGCAAAGGAAAAGCAGCCTCAAAAACCTGAAGCTGCAAAAGATGCAAAGGAAAAATCGGCAACTGCCGCTGCGGAAAAGAAACCATCTGCACAAGAGCCACTGAAAGTTGAGCCGCAAAAAGTCGAGCCGTTAAAACCAATGCAGCCTCCTGCGGGATTCCCAACATTCCCGAAACCCGGGAAGGAAATGCCCGGAGTTTCTCCTCAGATGTTGACTGCTATGCTTGCAAGTTTCGGAATTGTCATACTTGCAATTGTTGCAATTTGGGTAGTCTATTATCTGCTCTGTCTGTTCCTTATCGCCAAAAAACTTGCCATCCCTGCGCCGTGGACAGCATGGATTCCAGTTGTCAACCTTTGGACTATCGTTACCTGTGCAGGAAAACCATGGTGGTGGATATTCCTTCTGTTCATCCCGCTCGCAAATTTTTTAATATACATATACCTCTGGATGTGCATATCGGAGAACCGCGGCAAAAGCAAGTGGTTAGGGCTCTTATTACTTATACCGCCTGCTGACCTTGTGCTTTACGGCATACTCGCATTTTCAAAGGGAGCGGAAAAGACAGGCATGATTGAAGACATGCCATAGTAAGAGTCAACCCCCTGAGCAGTAATAGTTAGAAATTATAAGCATCGTTCATGCTGCCTGTTGGTCAAAGACAGGCAGCATGCATATTCAGAAATAACAGCCCGATTTTACATTTGCCGCTCAAATAATAGGCTTGTCAGGAACATATTCTTAGGTTATACTACATAAAATTCGCTGCTAAATTTTCTTATGCGTATAGAAAAAATCGAACTCATAGGTTTCAAGTCTTTCTCCGAAAGAACTGCGTTTAATCTCCATCCCGGGATTACGTGCATAGTCGGGCCCAACGGCTGCGGGAAGAGCAATGTGGTGGATGCATTCCGCTGGGCCTTGGGCGAGCAGAGCGCAAAGAGCCTGAGGGGCGAAAAGATGGAGGAAGTGATATTCAACGGCTCTTCAACAAAAAAACCCAAAGGGATGGCAGAGGTAACGCTTGTTGTGTCAGGCATGGGAGACCCCACGCAGGACAATGGCAAGGACCCCCAGAACTTCACATCTGTTACAAGAAGGCTCTACAGATCCGGCGAAAGCGAGTATATGGCAAACAAATCCGTATGCCGGCTTAAAGACATAAAAGACCTGTTCCTCGACACAGGCCTGGAAGTGAAAAGTTACTCCATACTTGAACAGGACAGGATAGCAGCCATACTCAATTCCAAACCGCAGGACAGAAGGTTCATCATAGAGGAAGTAGCCGGCGTAATGAAATACAAAGTCAGGAAGACAGAGGCTCAGAATAAGCTTGAGGCGTCAAGATTAAACCTGCAGAGGATAAACGATATAGTCACAGAGGTGAAAAGGCAGATAAATGCGCTTGACAGGCAGGCCAAAAAGGCGGAGCGGTATAAAAAACTTTCGGCGGAGATGAGGACCATAGAACTCAAGCTTGCAAAGAGAGACCATCAGGCGTTAAGGGAATCTCTTGAGAGGATACTTGCAGAATATACTGCGCTTAAAGAGAATGAAGCCCTGAAGAAGGTTGAACTCACAAAGATTGAAAACATTTCAGAAACAAACCGGCTTGGCATTTTTGAAAAAGAAAAAGCCCTTGAAATAATACAGCAGGAATTCAGAGATGCGGAGAAGGCAATAGCGGAAACCGAAAGAGTAATCGCTGTGCTGAATACGGACAGGGACCATCTGAAAGAATATCTGGCAAAACTCTTTACTCAGAGAGAAGAGTTTGAAACTAAGAGAAATGAGTTGTCGGAAAAACTTGGCGAGCTGAACGGAACAGAGGCAAGACTTTCCGGTGATATGGAAGGACTTAAAGAGGAACTAAGGCTGAAAAATGAGCTTATTGAGTCGGTGGAAAACGAACTCTCGGAAAAAGAAAGCTCTGTAGATTCAAAGCGCAGAAATGTATTCAGCGCATCAGAGGAACTGAGCGCTCTCAGAAACGAGACAGGCAGGATGCAGACGTCTCTTGAGGCTCTGGAGCGTAAAGAAGCTTTGCTTATAAAAGACGCTGAGGATTCAAAGAAAGTTTTAGGCGAGATTGATTTATCAATCAGGGACGTGGAGGGTTCGCTCAGAGACAGAAACTCCGAGGCCCTTCTGCTCAGTGAAAAGAAGAGCGTCTATACCTCAGCGGTTTCCTCTCTAAGGGAGAAGATTGAACATCTCAGGGATGAGCTGTCAAAAACAAAAGAAGACCTTGCATCAAACATATCCCGCATGGGTTCCTTGAAGGAACTCGTGCTTGATGCGCCTACCCGCGAAATACTTCAGGAAGGGTCTAATCTCCATATTGTCACTTCGCTGTCGGATATACTCAATGTTGACTCAGAATATGAAAAGGCAGTTGAAAACGCCCTCTCAGAAAAAATAAATTCGCTTATACTCAAAACCCTTGCTGATATTGAAACCGCTGTTTCCACATTAAAGACAAAAGGCAGCGGCAGGATGTCCTTCATCCCGCTTGATTCCAGAATAATGGATGAGTCGTCTGACGTCCCTGCAGGCATAATCGGAAGGGCAGTAGATTTTGTGAAGGTTGATGCAGAATTTGCAGGCATAGCAAAAAATCTTCTAAGAAACATTTTCATTGTAAAAGACCTGAAGACAGCCATTGAACTTCATTCAACATTCAACATTCAACATTCAACAGTTTTTGTAACTCTTGACGGTGAGATTGTTGAGCCTTCGGGCGCAGTCATAGGCGGAGAAGGCAGAGGCGTTTTAAAGAGGAAAAGAGAGTTAAGGGAGATTGAAGAATTAATAGGCCAGAAAACAGATTTAATATCCAGAATGCAGGAAGACATCAACAGGCTCCAGCAGGAACTTTCAGAGAAGGAATCAGGTATAAAGGACCTTGAGGCTGCTATTGTTAATGCAGAAAAAGAGATGTCACTTTCAAAGCTTACCTCTGCAAACTATCAGGAAGAAAAAGAGAGGACAGACAGAAAACTTGCCTATCTTGCAATAGAAGTTGAAGAGATTATCAGGGAAAAGGAATCACTAAAAAGCATGATAGGCGAAAAGGAAAAAGCAATAAGGACGAGAGAAGCAGAAAAGAGCGCCATAGAAAAAGATATGACAGGCCTTTTGGAAGAGATAATCCAGCAGAAGATGAGATATGAAGAAGACCGTTCGCATATAACAGACCTCAGGCTGTCAATAACCGCTCATAAAGAAAAGATAGAGGCGGCGCAGAAAGAGATAGAAACAACAGGCAATGCTCTGGAAGAACTATCGCAGAAGGACAATTTACTGACTGAAGAGATGAAGTCTGTTGAGGAGCGCATCTCACAGAGAGAGGCAGAATCCGGAGAAAACGAAGAGAAAATAAAAGGCATGGTTTTAAATGCGGACAGGCTTAGGGATGACATATCTGTAAGGAAAGAGGCGCTTGAACAGGAAAACCAGCAGATGCTCTCATATGAGCAGGCAGTTAAGGCGCTCAGGCATGAGATAGACGCTCTCACATCTAAAGTCTCAAGTCTTGATGTGGAACGGGCAGAGCACAGGCTGAAGATTGAAAACCTTGCTGAAAATATAAGGCAGAATTACGGGACAGAAATAGATTCGCTTGAGACAGAGCCTATCTTGCCGGAAGACGAAGAGCGGCTGGCTGAACTCAAGCAAAAGATTCAGGAGCTCGGGCCGGTAAACCTCGGCACGCTTGAAGAGTATGAAGAATTAACCACAAGGTATGAGTTTCTGTCAAAACAGCAGGAAGACCTCAACAGGTCCATTGCCGAACTTGAAGAGGCGATAACAAAGATAAACAGCACAACAAGGAAAAAACTCAGAGAGGCATTTGAGGCGCTGAAGGTAAAGTTCTCGGAGGTCTTCCTCTCACTCTTTGGAGGCGGAAGGGCGGAACTCATTCTTACGGATGAAAATAATATTCTTGAAACAGGCATAGATATAATCGCACAGCCTCCCGGTAAAAAATTGCAGAACATAACCCTTCTTTCAGGCGGAGAAAAGGCGCTGACTGCGCTGTCTATTTTATTTGCAAGCTTCCTTATAAAACCGACTCCGCTCTGTATTCTTGATGAGGCGGATGCTCCGCTGGACGACTCCAATACCGGAAGATTCAGCAGAATGCTGAGAGAACTTTCAAGCAATATCCAGTTCATAGTGATAACGCATAACAGGGTGACCATGGAGGCATCCGACTACATCTACGGGATAACCATGGAAGAGCCGGGAGTGTCAAAGGTTATCTCAATGCAGCTTGCAGAGGCGTAATGATTGGTTCATTAAGAGGAAAGCTTATTTCAAGAAGGCCCGATAATGTCATCGTGGAAGCCGGCGGCGTGGGTTATCAGGTAAATGTCCCTTTAAGCATACTCTCTAATCTTCCGGCAGAAGGCAGCACAGTTTTTCTGAATATCTATACTCATGTGCGTGAAGACGCGCTACAGCTATACGGATTTGCAACCGAGGATGAAAAAAGGATATTCACAACCCTTCTCGGCGTAACAGGCATAGGCCCGAAGATGGCGTTAAACATACTCTCAGGAATATCGCATGATGATTTTATGCGCGCAATTGAAGAAGAAGATGTGGCCCTCCTGTGCCGGATACCCGGCCTTGGCAAGAAGACAGCGCACAGGTTAATACTTGAACTAAGAGAAAAACTCCCCCGTTTGGGAAAAGTTAGAGACAAGGTTTTTGAAGACACGCTTTCAGCTCTTGTTAATCTCGGATATAAAAAAGCAGAGGCGATAGAGTCGCTTGAGATGGCTTACAAAAAAGGGCATAAAGAGATAGAAACTTTAGTCAAAGAATCTTTAAAATATCTTACGGGTAATGCAAATGATTCGTAAAGACGACTCACCTCAGCGAGTCCCGACAAGTCGGGACAATCCCGAAAGGACATTAAATCCCGTCATAAAAGAGGAAGACTTAACCTATGAGCTAAATCTGCGGCCAAAGACATTCAATGATTTTGTCGGGCAGGAAAAGATAAAAGAAAATCTCGGAGTATTCATCACTGCTGCAAGGCAGAGGAATGAGCCGTTAGACCATGTTCTTTTCTGCGGGCCTCCGGGGCTTGGAAAGACGACCCTTGCAACGATAATTGCAAATGAGCTTAAAGTCAATATAAGGTCAACATCAGGCCCTGTGCTTGAAAGGCAGGGAGACCTCGCTGCAATACTTACAAACCTGTCAGACTTTGACATCCTCTTCATAGACGAGATACACCGGCTCCCGAGGATAGTGGAGGAGGTTCTTTATCCAGCAATGGAGGATTATCAGCTTGACATAATCATAGGGCAGGGGCCTAATGCAAGGACACTGAAGTTAAGCCTGCCAAAATTTACCTTAATAGGCGCAACAACAAGGACAGGGCTTCTTACATCCCCCTTAAGAGACAGATTCGGCGTGATAAACAGGCTTGGATTTTATGGGCACTCTGAACTTAAAAAAATCGTGCTGAGGTCTTCAGGGATTATCGGCATAGAGATTAAGGATGATGCCGCACTTGAGATTGCACTGCGCTCAAGAGGCACTCCAAGGATTGCAAACAGGCTTTTAAGAAGGATAAGGGATTTTGCGCAGGTGAAAGGAGACGGCGCAATTGATATGAAGATAACAAAGGACTCTCTTCTTGCCCTTGATGTTGATGAAAAGGGCCTTGATGACATAGACAGGAAACTCCTCTCTACAATTATAGAGAAATTCAGCGGCGGGCCGGTTGGCGTGGATACTCTTTCGGCGGCATTGAGAGAGGATAAAGAGACAATAGAGGATGTCTATGAGCCGTATCTCCTGCAGGAAGGGTTCCTTGAAAGAACTCCGAGAGGCAGATTTGCCACAAAGCATGCATACCAGCATCTCGGGATAAACATACCTAAGGGGCTTTTTTAAGAAGCAACTCCCCAATGAGAAAGGAAATCGGATGAAGATAGCAGTTACCGGACTTGCGAATTCAGGAAAGACGACAATCTTTAATGCCCTGACAGGCTTAAACCTTGAGACGACAATTTATCCCACTATTACGGCAGAGCCTCATCTCGGTGTTGTAAAAGTTCCTGATTCAAGGATTGAAAAACTGGCAGCGATTTATAAGCCGAAGAAAACTACATACGCGGCAGTAGAATATGTTGATTATATAGGCATTACAAAAGGCGATATTGAGCAGAACAAAAAGGTATCTGACCTCATAAAGGACGTTGACGCCATAGTCCATGTCATCAGGGGCTTTGAGGACGAATCCATAGTGCATCCGCTGGGGAATGTAAATCCTGCCCGCGATGCTGAGACTGTAGAGCTTGAGATGATTTTCGGAGATTTGGAACTTGTTGAAAAACGGCTTGAAAGGATGGAGCAGGGACAAAAAAGAGGCAAGAAGCCGGATGAAACAGAAAAGAAGATTCTTTTAAAGTGTAAAGAGGTTCTTGAAAAGGAGACGCCTCTCAGAGATATTGAATTCTCAGAGGAAGAACAAAAGACAATGAGGAATCTCCAGTTCATGTCAATAAAGCCTGTGGTTATTGTTTTAAATGTTTCGGAAAAAGATTTAAACTCTGAAAAAACTGCCGGAACAACTTCCGAACTTCAGAAATTCTTCAAAGGCAAACAGGTAAAAGT
The DNA here is from genome assembly GCA_016195565.1 of Nitrospirota bacterium. NCBI lineage: Bacteria > Pseudomonadati > Nitrospirota > Nitrospirota bacterium. The sequence goes on from JACPZK010000028.1 coordinate 33,143, forward strand.
ATTAAACCTCTGCGGCAAGATTGAGATGGAGATTGCGCAGTTGTCTCCGGAAGAGGCAAGTGCATTTCTTGATGACCTCGGTATCCATGAGCCTGCCTTGAACAGATTAATCCATGTCTCGTACGACCTCCTCGGCCTTATATCATTCCTTACAGTAGGAGAGGATGAGGTCAGGGCCTGGACGATAAAGAAAGGCACAGATGCGCAGAAGGCGGCAGGAAAGATTCATTCTGACATTGAGCGCGGATTCATAAGGGCGGAGGTTGTATCATTTGATGATTTCATATCACACGGCAGCATGTCTGCCGCGCGTGACAAAGGACTGCTGAGACTTGAAGGTAAAACTTACGAAGTAAAAGACGGGGATATAATCAATTTCAGATTTAATGTGTGACTACCACTCTGTTCTGTAATTCGGCGCTTCACGCGTGATGATAACGTCGTGGACGTGGCTTTCTCTGAGGCCTGCATTTGTAATTCTGAGGAACTTTGCCTTTTGCCTTAATTCATTCAGACTTTTGCATCCACAATAGCCCATTCCCGAACGGAGCCCGCCCATTAACTGATGCACGCTCTGTGAGAGAGGGCCTTTATTTGGAACTCTTCCTTCAACTCCTTCAGGAACGAGTTTTTTACTTTCAACTCCTGCCTGCTGGTATCTGTCCTTTGAGCCCTGCTCCATTGCGCCCAAAGAACCCATGCCCCTGTAAACTTTATAGCTTCTTCCCTGATAGAGGATTGTTTCGCCCGGTGATTCATCTGTCCCGGCAAAAAGACCGCCTATCATAACAGACTGCGCTCCTGCTGCAAGAGCCTTTGTTATATCTCCTGAATATTTTACGCCTCCGTCTGCAATGATGGGGACTCCGTATTTTTTTGCTATTGAATAGCAGTTAATTATAGCTGTAATCTGCGGAACTCCTGCACCTGCAACAATCCTCGTTGTGCAGATAGAGCCGGGGCCTATTCCAACCTTGATTGCATCAGCGCCTGCTTTTATTAAATCCAGCGTCCCTTCCTGAGTCCCGACATTTCCGGCAATGACTTCTATTCCGAATTTTTTCTTAACCTTCTTTAAGACCTCTATGACTGATTTTGTATGGCCGTGGGCTGTATCTATTGCAATCACATCTACGCCTGCCTTTACAAGAAGGCTTGCCCTGAAAATGGCATCCTCTCCTACGCCGATTGCTCCGCCAACCCTTAATCTTCCTAACTTATCCTTGCATGCATGAGGATACTTTCTTCTCTTCTCGATGTCTTTGATTGTTATAAGGCCTTTCAGGTTGAAATCTTTATCAACAATCGGCAGCTTCTCTATTTTGTATTTGTGGAGAAGCTCCTTTGCTTTCTCAAGGTTTGTTCCTATAGATGCTGTTATCAGATTTTTCTTTGTCATAACGTCAGAGACCTTTTTGCTAAACCCGGTCTCAAATTTTAAGTCCCTGTTTGTGAGTATCCCAACGAGTTTTCCTTTTACTGTAACAGGCACGCCTGATATCCTATATTTCTCCATCAGAGCCATTGCCTCTGAGATTGGCTCGTCAGGCGAGATTGTCACAGGGTCTATTATCATGCCGCTCTCTGATTTCTTTACCCTGTCCACTTCTGACGCCTGCCTCTGCGCAGACATGGCCCTGTGGATTATTCCGATTCCGCCTTCGCGCGCAATTGATATTGCAAGCTCTGATTCCGTGACCGTATCCATGGCAGCGCTGAGCAGGGGGATATTTATTTTTATCTTCTTTGTAAGGCTGGTAGATATGTCAGCGTCCATTGGAAGGATATCTGATTTCGCGGGTATAAGAAGCACGTCATCAAATGTTAAGCCTACAGGTATTTTCTGTTCTATCATCATATCTTGCCTCTGAAAAATTTCATACATTCTACCATTTCTGAGTGAAACAAGGCAATCAGGATATATTCCGATGCTAAAAAATAATGCGGGAGCAGAAAGAATAAAAAGGCAGGCAAATAAATCACTTTCACTGAGACGGAAAGTGATTTATTTGCCTGCCTCTAACTTAAACTAACAAAAATCGCTAATTTGATTCTTAGCTCATGTGTTTGCTGACCAGCTTGGTCATCTCAAACATTGAAACTTTGCCCTTGCCTCCGAATACCGCTTTCAGGTTTGCATCGGCATTTATCATCCTTCTGTTGACTTTGTCCTGAAGCCCGTTTTTCTTGATGTACTGCCAGAGTTTTTTGGTAACCTCTGTTCTTGGAATGGGCTTGTCTCCTACAACTAATGCGAGGGCGCTGCTGATCTTCATGGGCTTCATGAACGCAGCATTAGGTTTCCTCTTTGTCTTAGCCTTCTTTTTCTTTACGACTTTCTTTACAGCTTTCTTTACTGCTTTTTTCTTTGCTGCCTTTTTCTTAATCATACCTTACCTCCTCCTATAATTCTTAGCATCTTACTGATGCTATTGATACCAACTCTTAACTACCAAAATCCTACCAGACGCAACACATATTGTCAATAAGTTTTATCAATAAAATTTACCCCGTTAGAAGGGCAAGGTTTTCTAACGGGATTTACCTGAATTTTCCGTCAGCCATCTCAAGAATCCTGTGGCACTGTCTTGACAGAGATTCGTTATGCGTGACTATCACGAAAGTGATTCCTTTCTTTTCGTTGAGCTGCAGCAGAAGCTTGAAAAGTTCTTGGCCTGTATGGGTATCAAGATTTCCCGTTGGTTCGTCTGCGAATACGACCTTTGGTTCATTTATCAAGGCCCGTGCAACGGCAACGCGCTGCTGTTCGCCGCCGGAGAGTTCTCCCGGGTGATGGTTCTTTCGTTCAGATAACCCCAGTTCGCTTAAGAGCATTTCCGCTCTCTCTTTAATTTCTTCGTAACCAGACATGTTTATCAGCCCCGGCATTAATACATTCTCAATTGCTGTAAATTCAGGCAGAAGATGATGAAACTGGAAAACGAAGCCTATTGATTTATTCCTGAAACCGGCAAGTGAATAATCATCCAGAGAAAATACGTCCTTGTTTTCATATAGGACATTGCCTGATGTTGGTGTATCCAGCGTGCCCATGATGTGCAGAAGGGTGCTTTTCCCCGCGCCTGATACGCCGACTATTGCGGCCATCTCTCCCCGGCTTATAGAAAGGTCTATGCCGCTCAGAACCTTTACTTCGCCTGCAGGCAGGAAAAAAGATTTTTTTAATCCCCTTACTTCAATCATTTCTTGGTTTTATTTTCATTCATACCGCAGCGGTTCCACAGGGTTCAGTTTTGCCGCCTGCCATGCAGGGTAGATTGTTGCAAGAAAACTTATTGTCAATGCAGATAGAGATACAGCTATGAAATCAATGAGTTTCATTTTTATAGGCAGGTGGCTGAGATAATATACATCCGCAGGCAGTCTGATTACATTGTTAAACATATAGCCGAGTATGTATCCGCCGGCAATCCCGAGCAATGTGCCTGCAAGCCCTATGACAAGCCCCTGCAGCATAAAAATGGCCATAATGCCTTTTTTTGTGGCTCCCATTGCCTTGAGGATTGCTATCTCTCTGCTTTTTTCTATCACGTTCATTATAAGCGTGCCGACTATATTGAATGAGGCGACAAGAATTATTAGAACAAGTATGACAAACATCGCAAGTTTTTCAAGTTTCAGCGCTGAAAAAAGGTTCTTGTGCATCTGCATCCAGTCCCTCCCGTAATAGGGGAATGATAATGTTTTCTGAACCTGTTCCCTTACTTCCTCTGCCTTATACACATCCTTAACCTTGAGTTCTATGCCTGTTACGCTATTACCCATTCCGAAAAAATCTTGGGCATAAGAAAGTTCTGTGAGGACAAGGTTTGAATCGTATTCAAACATTCCTACCTCAAATATCGCAGCTACTCTGAACTGCTTAACTTTTGGCAGCATTCCCATAGGCCCGATTTCTCCGACAGCCGATATGATGTTTATTATGTCATTCCTGAAAACTCCGAGACTGCTCGCAAGCTCTTTCCCTATTACAATGCCCGGGATGCTGTCTTTGGATTTCAGGTCCTCAAGTTTTCCGTCTTTTATGTATTTGGCTATCTCTGTGGTATTTGCCTCAAGAGAAGGGTCTATTCCTCTTAGGAATACACCATGCGCCCTTTTGCCTGATGAAGACATGACCTGTCCGAGAACAAAGGGCGAGGCAGAGACAACCTCTTTTTCTCCGCTGACCTTCTCTAATACTTCTTTGTAGTCAGTCATAGCCCCTCTGTAGCTGAGCACTATAATATGCGCATTTACACCAAGTATTTTTCTCTGCAGGTCCTCATGAAAACCGCTCATAACTGAGAGGACAACAAGGAGCGCCATGACGCCGACTGCTACGCCGCCGACAGAAATTACCGTGTTAAGAGAAATCCCCTTATGTCTTTTTTTTGATTTAAGATAGCGGAATGCTATAAAAAAGTGATATGGCATATTTTTTCGCATGCAAATGAATATATCATGAATCAGCGGGTTTCAACAAGAATCAAATTTAATTACAGAACGTTGACCCCCTATAGTTTATGTGTCATAATAACAACGTGTATAGAAAAATCCTGTTAATACTGCCCGTCCTTTTTGTTTTTTCATGTGCGCCGATATTCCGTACAGAGCCTGCCGAATCTCCTGATATTCCAAGAGAGGCTTATTATCACTATATCCTTGGCTATGAGGCAGAACTTTCAGGCAAATGGGAAGACGCGCTGAATAACTATTCAAAGGCGCTTAAGATAGACCCTGCATCTCCCTACATCAGAACCCAGATAAGTTATGTGCTTCTGAGAACAGGCAAGATTCCTGATGCTATCGCAATGACAGAAGAGACTGTGAAGGCAAATCCTGATTATGTGCCCGCGCTTATGCTGCTTGGCGAGCTTTATAACAGCCAGAAAAATACAGACAAGGCAATACGGATTTTTGAGAAGGCGCTTAAACTTGATAACACACAGGCAGATGCATACCTTTTTCTGGGGGTTTTGTATGCTGCGGAAAAGCGGTATTCCGATGCAAAGGAAATTCTTGAGTCTTTTCTCAAAACAGACCCCGACAATGCTATGGGAATGTATTATCTCGGCCTCATAAATATGGACTTGGAGGATTATGATAAAGCGGCCGAATATTTCAGCAAGGTTGCGGAGGTAAGGCCGAATTTTGACGCCGCATACCTTAACCTCGGGGTGATAAGCGAACTTAAGGGAGATTTGAAACAGGCGGAGAAGCATTATAAAAAAAGCGTGGAGCTTAATCCGCATAATACGCTTGCGCAGGAGCGGCTTACGCAGCTTTATCTGAAGGATAAGACCGTTGACAAGGCCGTAGAGCAGCTCAGGAATATGAGCCTTCAGGAGCCGGCAAATCTTGATATACACAGAAGACTCGGATTCCTCTATATAGAAAGCAAGCAGTATGACAGGGCCATAGAAGAATTCAGGATTGTCCTTACAGCCAAGCCGGCGGATGTGCAGATCAGATACTACTTAGCTGTTACCCTTGAAGAATTGGAAAGATATAAAGAGGCGGCAGAGGAACTGAAAAAGATTATTGCCGTGGACCCAAAAAATATAGGGGCCTTCCTGCATCTCGGCTTTATCTATTCAAAAGAAGGGCAGCACACTGATGCGGTAAAGATGTATGAAGAGATACTGAGCTTTGAGAAAGGCAAGCCTGAAGTGTACGTATATCTCGGCGTCAGTTATATACAGTTAAAAGACTACAAAAAAGCAGAGGGAATATTCTCGGAAGGGCTGGGGCTTTTCCCGAACGATACTGAACTCCATTTCAATATGGCAGTGGCGTATGAAAAAACAGGCAGATTTGAAGAGATGGTGAAATATCTCAGGCGCACTATTGAGATAAATCCCGAACATGCCGACGCCCTGAATTACCTGGGATACAGTTACGCTGATAAAGGCATAAACCTTGAGGAAGCCCTTTCTCTTATACAGAAGGCGCTTAAGTTAAAACCTGACAACGGATATATGATTGACAGCCTGGGCTGGGTGTATTTCAAGATGGGCAAGCATGAGGAGGCTGTAAAGGCATTGCAGAAAGCCCAGAGCATAGTAAACAATGACCCTGTAATCTATGAACACCTTGGAGATGTCTACCTCTCTCAGGGCCTGAATAAAGATGCGCTGGATGCATGGGAGAACGCGCTGAAGTTCCACGAAAAAGAAGAGGGGCTTAAGGGAAGAGTAGAAAAGAAAATTCAAGATTTAAAATTAAAAATTCCCGCCCCAGGCGGGTCGCCGAGGTGACAAAATAAGTGAATTCCGTAATTTTAAATTTTGCATACGATAACTTTATTAGTCATTGCGAGTCCCGATAAAATCGGGGCGTGGCAATCTAATAATACAAAAAAGATTGCTTCATTTCATTCGCAATGACGATTTTCTGTATTTTATCCAATTAAAATGTTCACGCTTAAAACACCTGCAAAGATAAACTGGTTTCTGTCGGTTCTGGGAAAAAGAGAAGACGGCTATCATGAGATATTAAGCCTCATGCAGAGCATTTCCCTCTATGACTATCTTACTTTTGAACATTCTGACAGGATTGAGGTAATAACGGATGCCGACATATCTCTTGAGGAAAATCTCGTTTATAAGGCTGCGGTTCTCTTGAAGGAAAAGTTATCGGTCAATAAAGGGGCAGTCATAACATTAAAGAAAGATATCCCGGTATCTGCAGGCCTGGGCGGAGGAAGCAGCGATGCGGCATGCGCCCTTTCAGGGCTGAACAGGCTGTGGGAACTTGGGCTAAAGGATGAAGAATTAATAAAATTCGGAGGAATGCTGGGCTCTGACATCCCCTTCTTTTTTAAAGCCCCCGTCGCTGTGGTTACAGGAAGAGGCGAGATAGTCACAAAACTTGAAGCCGTCAGCAGACATATTATTGTCATTGTCAAACCTGCCCTCGGCGTATCATCAAAATGGGCCTATTCAGAGATGAGCAAGCTGCTTCAGGAGTTGACAAAGAGAGATAATAATATTAAACTTTTCTGTCATGCCCTTGAGAGGCAGGATTTTAAATCCATTGCCTTAATGATGAAAAATGATCTTGAACTTCCTGTGATAGGGGAGTTTCAGGTTATAGGGGAAATTAAGGACAGGCTGCTTGCCATGGGGGCAGAGGCTTCTCTTATGAGTGGAAGCGGGCCGACTGTCTTCGGTGTATTCAGCAGCAGGGAAAAAGCCGGGGATGCCGCAGAGGCGATGAAGCCGTGCTGGAGCAGGGTTGTCGAAACGCTAACCAGTGATGAGTTTAAAGTTGAGAGTTAAAAGTGAGATGAAATAATGGGTAGAATAATAATGTTTTTAACTGTTAATTTTTAACTTTAAACTATTAACTTTGAACCTGATGTTGGGGCGTCGACAAACGGCAAGTCAGGAGATTTTGGATCTCCCATATGGAGGTTCGAATCCTCCCGCCCCAGCTCAATTTTGCAGAGCAAAATCGAGAGTTAAGAGTTAAAAGTTAGTAGTTAAGAGTTTTAAAACTTTTCACTTTAAACTTTGAACTTTTAATTTGTAACTTTTGTATGGAGGAACAATGCCTAACGGCATAAAGCTTTTGACAGGAAATTCTAACAGGAAGCTCGCGGGAGAGGTTGCGGAATATCTCGGCATTCCTGTCTGTGATACGCTGATAACCACATTCAGCGACGGCGAGATCATGGTTCAAATAAACGAGAACGTAAGAGGCTCTGATATATTTGCGCTTCAGTCAACATGCACCCCTGTAAATGATAATATTGTAGAACTCCTGCTTCTCATTGACGCATTGAAAAGGGCTTCGGCAGGAAGGATAACCGCGGTTATCCCTTACTACGGGTATGCCAGGCAGGACAGAAAGGTTCAGCCGAGAGTCCCTATATCCTCAAAGCTTGTGGCTGACCTTATAACAGTGGCAGGCGCCAACAGGGTGCTGACAGTGGACCTCCATGCAGGACAGATACAGGGATTTTTCAATATACCTGTGGACCATCTTTATGCTTCGCCTGTTATCCTTGATTACATTAAAAAAAGCAATATTAAAGACATTGTTATAGTTTCACCTGATGCAGGAGGCGTGGAGAGGGCCAGGGCTTTTGCAAAGAGGCTAAGCGCATCACTGGCGATTATAGACAAGAGGCGCGAGAGGGCAAACGAGTCTCAGGTAATGAATGTAATAGGTGATGTAAAGGGAAAGAACACAATTATACTTGATGATATGATAGATACAGCAGGCACGATCGCTCAGGCTGCATCTGCGCTCAAGGAGAAGGGGGCAAAAAAGGTTCTGGCAGCATGCACACACGCTGTCCTTTCAGGGCCCGCGATAGACAGGATTAATAGCTCAGTTATAGAAGAACTGATTGTAACGAACACAATACAGCTTGACAGCAAGCAGGAGAAATGCAAAAAGCTCACAGTTCTGAGCATTGCGCCTCTGCTTGCCGAGGCAATAAAAAGGATTCATGAAGAATCTTCAATAAGTTCGCTTTTTGTATAACCCCCGATATTAACGGGGGATAAAGGAGGAAGAGGATAAGATGGAAAGGGCTACACTGAATGTGGAAAAAAGAGATAAAGCAGGGAAGGGCATTGCGAGGGCGCTGAGAAGACAGGGCTTGATACCTGCAATTATCTACAGGGGAGGCGGTTCACTGCCGATAGCGATCTCAAAAAAAGCTATGGCTGAATTTATTGACTCTACGGCAGGTGAACATACAGTTGTTAATCTTAAGTTTTCAGAAGGCGACAGCAAACTGGCTATTCTCAAGGAATATCAGACAGACCCCTTAAAGGGAGATATCCTGCATACGGATTTTTTTGAGATATCTCTTACGGAAAAGGTGACTGTGAATGTCCGTATTGTGACTCATGGAGAGCCGATAGGCGTGAAGCGTGACGGCGGCATCCTGCAGCATGTGCTCAGGGAAATAGAAATAACGTGCCTGCCTGATAAGATACCGGGGCATCTTGAGGCTGACATATCAAAGCTTGAGATAGGCCAGTCCATTCATGTTAAAGACATCCAGGTAGGAGAGGGAATAGAGGTTCTTACCACACCTGATGAAATTATTGTGAATATTGTTGCTCCTGCTGTTGAGAAAGAGCCTGAAGCGCCGGCTGAAGGCATTGTTGCTGCTGCGCCTGAGATAGTAGAGCCGGAAGTAATAAAGAAAGGCAAGAAAGAAGAAAAGGAAGCGGCAGAAGGGAAAGCAGAGAAAAAATAATTGTGGGCTATAATCGGACTCGGCAATTATGGAAGTAAGTATTCAAAGACCAGGCACAACCTCGGTTTCATTGTGTTGGAGGCTGTTGCTGAGTCCTTTGATATAACCTTACAGGAAAAGAAAGAATATATTGCAGGCAGAGGCTCTATGGCAGGACATGACGTTCTGCTCATAGAGCCTTTGACTTTTATGAACCTGAGCGGCATTGCCGTGAAAGATGTTCTCAGAAAATTTAATGTCACTTCTGAAAACCTGATAGTAATCCATGACGACCTTGACATGGACACAGGAAAGCTCAAGATAAAACGGAACGGCTCCGCAGGCGGGCACAGGGGCGTTGAGTCAATAATCCAGAGCATCGGCACAAAAGAATTTATCAGGGTCAAGATAGGGATAGGGAGGGAGACTGGAATATCTCCTGAAACCTATGTCCTCAAAAAATTCCGGAAAGACGAACTCCCCATAATCAAAGATGCCATTGAACGTGCAGTTGATGCTGTCACTGCGATTGTCTCAGGCGGCGCTGCAAAGGCGATGAATAAATTCAACTAAATTTTTGTGATTCAAATGGAAATATTTGGTATAATGAAATTAAGCAGTTTGGGAGGTAACATTATGAGGTTCACACGCATTACAATTGATACTGACAAGATGGGCGGAGTTCCCTGCATAAGAGGTTTGCGCATACCTATTGCAACAATTGTTGGTATGGTAGCGAATGGTATGACTGAAAAAGAAATCCTTGATGACTATCCCGATTTGGAACACGAAGATATACGTGAGGCTTTACTTTATGCCGCCGATGCTGTAAAAGAACGTCAGATACCTCTTGTCACCGCATGAATTTTCTTATAGACAATGCCCTTTCCCCTATCTCTTTGCTCCTAACTCATATTTCAGAAATAAAGGATGCATTGATTGCCGGAAGTATTGTTGTTTTTGAGGATAACAGAATTAGAATCAGAACGCTGCCGATAGGCTGAGATTCTTAATAATTTTAGCACTAACAGATTTTTTCGGCGGATTGAGGGAGAGGAGAGAGAGGCAGGCAGCTTTACATTTTATTTATAGATAGTTCGTATAATACGGGAAGTGTCCCTGTAATAAGCGAAGAAATATTAAAAACGGTGTGTCTCAATATTTATTAATGTAGACGCCTAAAATCGAACGTATGAAATATGAAAAAGAAGCACATGCTGTATGTTTAGGGGATTTGAAACAAGCTGCATTATATTTTGACCGTGTTTTTTATATACTTGCCAAGGACGAATTTTGCCATACAATACTTTTATCAAAAGCTTCTGGTGCTTTAAAATTTCACGAAATTGAATTTAAGAGTAAAACTCACGAACACGTTTTCTACGATCTCACATTTGGCAAAACACCGGCAAATAATCAAATTAATAAATATTTTCTCGAAAAATATCTTTTGTTGCCCATTTCGTTTCAATGTATTTTATTACAGAAAAAATTTGAGGGTGATAATTCGAAAGAGGCATTAGAAGAATTCAACAAAAATTCGTATGCCTATATGAAAACTCAAATAATTGAACATTATCTCAGCAACCCATTTATCCCCATTTTAGATAAAAAAGGGATGAACTTTCGTGATTTTTATTTATTGCTGATCAAAAGTATTGGTATAAACAACCCGCTAATTTTATTGCCATCTGTTTGTGGGAAAGAAATAAATGAGGATTCCGAAGATATTACTGTAAGTTTAAATAACCTTGCACTTATCGATACCAGCAAAGCAAGTTGGGATCAAATACTAGAAATAAGAAAAGATGAAAATGCAAGAAAAAAGCTTAGAAACCTTAGGTTGTTTTTTTATGAAAATTATCAGAATAAATCAAAAGAATTCATTGAGGACGACTTAAAAAAAATCGATGATTATAAAATAGCATGCAAAGATTATGGACTTCAAACATGCCTGTCAGCTATATCGGCCACCATGAATTCTAAAAATTTAGTTGCATCGTCAGTAGCAGGGTTATCAGCTGCTTTCTTTGGTGGGATACTGGCAGGGATTGGTACTGCTACAGCGATTGAACTTGGGAATGTTGTAGGGTTTGACGAAATTAGGAACAACTGGTAAGTTAGTCCTCCGGAAGGAGGAAGCAGATGGCAAGAAAGAAATGGAGCGCAGAAGAGAAGCAGAAAATGGTATTGGCAGGCTTGAGGAATGAGGCGTCAGTAGCAG
>JACPZK010000029.1 GCA_016195565.1 Nitrospirota bacterium
CCATACTGATAGAATGCTATAACATGCCTGCCTAAAAATCAAGGCTCAGGGTTTTATTTTTCTAAAGCTGTCCAGTGAAACTATCTTCCCTTTAGTCACAGCATCTTTTTTGCCGTTCCGGATTTTTTGAGATTCTGACAGAGAATCTTTAGTTTCCATCATATCCCACCTGTCAAATTTTATCTTCGCATCAGGAGAGTATACAGAGATTATATCATCGGAGTGCAGAAAGCAGTTCTCCACTTTATTGGTAGAGCCGAATCCGAGCGTTGTTACTATGCTCCCGTCTTCAGTCCACTGAAGGGTTTTATAGTTTTTGCTGTTAAAAGCCAGTACAAGCCCGTTTTCTTTTTCTTCGTCAGTAAACCCCCTGCTGCCTATCATGGTGCGTTCAGACTGCTTGATTACGACAAAAACCCTGCCGTAGTCATTCATCATGTCATAAAATAAATTCTGGAGATATTTAAGTTGGTTTTTCATTTAAATAAAAATGGTGCCCCCTGCAAGAATCGAACTTGCGACCCCAGGTTTAGGAAACCTGTGCTCTATCCTACTGAGCTAAGGGGGCATTAACAGAAATCCAAAATTCAAAAATCAAAATTAAAAGTGAAAATTACCAGACACAGAAACTGTAGTTGTTATGATACCATTTCATAAAACAGACAGTCCAGTTGCGACGGGAATGTTTATCCCAAATCCCGATTTAGAAATTGTCATTGCGAGTGAAACGAAGCAATCTCAAGCTTTTGCAGAAAGATTGCCACGAACCCTTCGGGTTCTCGCAATGACAGCAAAGACGAGCCGTTAGCAAGTCTAAATCGGGATTTGGGTTTATACAGCAGTTTTCGTCTTTGCCGCCCATTTAATAATATCTTCAACCATTGCCTCAATTGTCGCGGTCTCAGGCATAATCTCAACTTTGAGCCCTGCCTTTTCAACTGCCCCTGCAGTTACAGGCCCGATAACAGCGATCGCAACATCCCTGAGAAGCTCATCAGCATCTTCCCCGATAATCTCCATGAAGTTGTCGAATGTTGACGCGCTTGTGAATGTCGCAACTGATATGCGCCCTTCTTTTAAAAACCGCTTTAACCGTTTGCCGTGCATCTCCGGTTTGACTGCGCGGTAAGTTACAGGGACATCAATCTCTCCGCCTGATTCTCTCACCTTCTCAGGGAAAATCTCTCTTGCCTTCTCAGCGCGCGGCAGTAAGAACTTTATCCCCTTTAAACTTTGAATTTTGAATCTTGAATCTTGAATCTTGATAAATGTTTTTATCAGTCCTTCCGCATTAAATTCCTCAGGTATTAAGTCAACCTTAATTCCGTATTTTTTTATTTCCGCTGCTGTCTTTGTTCCAATGGCGCATATCTTTATGCCCTTCAAATCCCTGATGTCCTTGTCTTTCTCCATCATCCTTTTAAGGAAATACTTCACGCCATTGCCGCTTGTAAAAATAATCCAGTTATACACCTCAATTTTATTTATCGCTCTGTCAAGCTCATCATAGTTTTCCGGCGGCGCTATCTCTATAGTCGGAAATTCGATCATCTCCGCTCCCAGATCTTCAAGAGGCTCAAATCCTCCGGCATGCTCTCTTGTCACAAGCACTCTGTGTCCGAACATAGGTTTCTTCTCATACCACATGAGTCTCTCTCTTAATTTCACGACTTCGCCGATAACCATAACGGCAGGCGGCTTTATATCTTTTTCTTTCACAATGTCGGCAATGTCTCTCAGAGTGCCTGTTATGGTCTTCTGGTCAGGCCTTGTGCCCCACCTTATCACCGCAACAGGCGTGTCCGGGCTTCTGCCGTTTTCCATAAGTTTTTTTATGAGGACATCCATATTTTTCACAGCCATTAAAAAAATCAGAGTGCCGGCTCCTGTTGCAAGCTTTGCCCAGTCTATCGCAGACTCTTCTTTTGTCATGTCCTCATAACCCGGGATTACCGCAAATGAAGATGAATATCCCCTGTGTGTGATAGGTATTCCTGCGTATGCAGGCGCTGCCACAGCAGAACTCACGCCGGGCACAACTTCAAAATCAATATTGTTTTCAGCAAGCGCCTCTGCCTCTTCTCCGCCCCTGCCGAATACAAAGGGGTCGCCGCCTTTAAGCCTGCATACAACTTTTCCTTCTCTTGCCTTTTCAACAAGGACCTTGTTTATTTCATCCTGCGTCATTGTATGGTGTCCGCCTCTCTTGCCGGCGTATATGAATTCAGCATCATGTTTTATGTAATTCAAAACCTGAGCATTTAAATGGAAATCATAAACCACCGCATCTGCTCTCTGGAGGCATTTCATACCTTTGACTGTCAGCAGTCCGATATCGCCGGGGCCTGCGCCAACAAGATAAACTCTGCCTTTTTTCTCTTTCATAGACAGATAATTTTAACACAAACACATTGCCGAATATCTTTGAGCGACATCAGAGAATTTTTGGTAACAAATCTCGGCGAAGTGGAAGATAAGCAATTTCAATTGTTTGAGTTCCGAAAGCCTTCGGAACGAGTTTTGAAATTGCCTGTAACGAGCCATAGATTTGTCAAAAAGTCTCTGCAAAAAGCGAAAATGTTGTTCGGCAATGTGTTTTAATTTTACTTGACAATCTCTCAACACTGATTTCACCGATAAAATCCTTGCAAATCATGCAGTTACAAAAAAACAACTTTCCGCTTGACATACACAAGATATTGTGGTTTAATTACTGAAACTTCATTTAACAACACAAATTATTGTCCCGATAATATCGGGGAAGGAGACTCCTATTCGTGGAGATTTGCAAGGGCTTTGAAGATTGGTTTGCCTGCTTGAAATGCCCTGATATCTGTACAAAAGCCTGTCCTATAGAAAAAGAAAGTGCCGTTGAAGAATTCAGACAGCGGATGAGTTTGCGTGAAAGTTATAACAGCCAGACGGAATTTAAAGAAATACTATAAATAATATAATTTTACGGGGAGGAATTTATGAAGGTCTTAAATGGTCTCAGCCTTACACAGAATGCGATGAAAGTCCTTGAGAAAAGGTATCTCAAAAAAAATGAGGAAGGGAAGATTGTAGAGACGCCTCATGAGCTTTTCAAAAGGGTTGCGCGGAGTGTTGCAGCTGCCGACCTTCACTATGGAAAGACAGAGGCGGAAGTCAATGCATTAGAGTCATCTTTTTATGAGATGACAACCTCTCTGGATTTCCTCCCTAACAGCCCCACACTGATGAATGCTGGAAGAAGGCTGGGACAGCTCTCTGCATGTTTTGTGCTTCCTGTTGATGATTCAATGGAATCCATATTTGATGCGGTGAAGAACGCCGCAATAATACATAAATCAGGCGGAGGAACAGGATTCAGCTTTTCAAGGCTCAGGCCCAACGGAGATGTCGTGGGTTCAACCAAAGGCGTATCATCAGGCCCGATATCGTTCATGACAGTCTTTGATACAGCAACAGAGGCGGTAAAGCAGGGCGGGACAAGAAGAGGCGCAAATATGGGCCTTTTGAGAGTTGACCATCCTGATATCATAAGCTTCATCACATGCAAGGATGAAAATACAAAGCTTACCAATTTTAATATCTCGGTCGGGCTCACGGAAGAATTCATGAAGGCCCTGTCAGAAGACAGGCAGTATGACCTTTTAAACCCGCGCGCGCAGAAGGTTACTCAAAGGCTCAAGGCAAAAGAAGTTTTTGACCTGATAGTAAACCATGCATGGAAAAACGGAGAGCCGGGCATTGTGTTCCTTGACAGGGTAAATGAATCAAACCCCACTCCGCATATAGGTTCGATAGAATCAACAAACCCGTGCGGAGAACAGCCATTGCTTCCATTCGAATCATGCAATCTCGGTTCAATCAATCTGGCAACCCATGTCAGGCATGACAGTGAAGCGCAGGTGGACTGGCAGAAACTAAAAGACACCGCATGGAAAGCAGTGCATTTTCTTGACAACGTCATAGACGTAAACAAATATCCGTTGAAAAAAATAGAGGAGATGACAAAGGCAAACAGAAAGATAGGGCTCGGCGTTATGGGATGGTCAGACATGCTGATTCAGATGAACATACCTTACAACTCCGAACGCGCAGTAGAGCTTGCCGGGGAGGTTATGGGATTTATACAAGCAGAGGGCAAAAAGGCATCATCAGCGCTCGCGGAAGAAAGGGGAGTTTTCGAAAATTACGAAGGAAGCATCTATGACGGAAAACTCAGGGTAAGAAACGCAACAGTTACAACCATTGCGCCGACAGGCACATTATCCATAATCTCAGGATGCTCATCAGGCATAGAGCCTCTCTTTGCAGTCTCCTATGTAAGGACTGTTATGGAAGGCACAAAACTTATAGAGGTAAATCCTCATTTTGAAAAAGTCGCCAAAGAGCGGGGCTTCTGGAACAGGGAATTGATGGAGCAAATCGCTGAGAAAGGGACGATAAAAGATTTTAAGGAAATTCCTGATGATGTTAAGGCTGTGTTTGTCACGGCGCATGACATAACGCCTGAAGAGCATATAGTGATGCAGGCTGCCTTCCAGAAATATGTTGACAATGCAGTATCAAAGACAGTCAACTTCTCACATGAGGCAACGCCAAAGGATGTTGAAGATGTATACCTGCTTGCATACAAACTCGGCTGCAAGGGGGTCACTGTTTATCGCGACGGCTCAAGGGAAGAACAGGTGCTTACAACAGGCAAGTCAAAGGAAAAACCTCAGGCAGCGGATGCAGCGCACACACAGAAGATAATTCCGAGGAAAAGGCCGGAGATGATTAAAGGCTCCACGCGCCTTATGAAAACAGGATGCGGACATCTATATATAACAATCAACGAGGATGACAAAGGACAGCTCTTTGAACTCTTTACGTCAATGGGCAAGGCAGGCGGGTGCGCTTCAAGCCAGGCAGAGGCAATCGGCAGGCTCATTTCACTTGCTTTGAGGTCGAATATTGAGCCTGAAGTAATAACAAGTCAACTTAAAGGCGTGCGCTGCCACCAGCCGGCATGGCATAGCGGAGGGCAGATCCTCTCATGTGCTGACGCAATTGCAATGGCTATCGAAAAACATAAGACAGACGGCAAGAAAGGAAACGGCAACGGACACAAGGACGTTTCGGCAATCATGCTGATAGGCGCATGCCCTGAATGCGGCGGCGCAGTTGAGCACGAAAGCGGCTGCGCAGTCTGCCACAACTGCGGATTTACAAAATGCGGGTAAAAGGAGAAGTTGAGCTTAGTTATTTTATCATCATCTTTTTAATCTATAATAAGTTTTTACGTACTTAAACAAAAATACGCAAGGCGGCGTTGCTTAATGGGAAACACAGAAAATGAACAGACAATCACCAAAATTAAAAGATTAGGCTTGTTTTTTACAAATACTAAGACAAAATTACGTCCAATATTTAGTGTTTTAGCATATATCTTGCCTTTTATAGTTGCAGGGGTAGTAATTCATAGCAATTTTTTTACTGAACCAGGAAATGGTGATATTGAAACCAAATTCGCAAAATATGAAACAGGTAGCATCGTTGCATATCATGGCGAATTGCAAAACAAATCAGCTTACCATGCAAAAGAGTTCGTACTTAAAGGAAGATTCAACTCAAAAATACTTGATTCACGCATAAATACAAGTGATAGTCTTGAGAAAAAAGAAAGCAATCATAGTGGTTCTTTTGAGTTTTCTTTAAAGCATCTCTCAGGGAAAAATAGATGTGATTTTTATATCATAGTCGATAAAAATAGTTTAATTACAGAGAAATTTAAAGTCTCGTGGGGCAAAAAAGGAACGTTGGAATTAAATCTTCAAGAGCCAAATGAATATATAAAACGAGGCATTGAGTTAAGAGAAAGAGCATCAGACTTATCTCACAAAGCAAGGCAGAAGTGGTTTGAAGATAATGCAAAAAATATTAGGAAATAGAATATGAAACCAATAAAAATAAGATACTCTTTAATAATAATAGTATCATCATTAATAATTCTATATCTTGGTGGAAATGTTCTCATCAATAAATTTTATGATAGAAATCATAAAGACGACTTCACTATTATTACAGTAGACGAAGACAAGAATTTTTCCTCAAATTTAAATTATAGAAATGCAACAGATGCCTTCAACAAAAAAGATTACGAGTTAGCAATTGAGGAACTAAAAGAAGAAATCAATAAATATCCCAGCCATGCTCAAGCTTATTTTTTATTGGGTAGAATATATGAAGACATAGAGTTTCAGGGAGGAAAATATTATTCAAGGATGTTAAATAATTATGAAAGATATATAGAGCTTAAGCCAAAAGGTAAAAGAATAGAGCATGTAAAACTTAGGGTTGCACAATACTATATCAAGGAGGGATTAGCACAACAAAATACAAATTATTTAAATAAAGCTGAGAAACATTTAAAGTCTTTAGATCAAAATAATGGTGACGTCAAAATGGCACTTGGTGCTATTTATCTGGACTATCAAAATTATGATCAAGCGATAGCTCAATTCGAAAAATCTGCTAACTTGAGCCTCAGTGAATTAAAACTAAAATATAACAGCTTGGGATTGGCTTATATAAAAAAAGGGATGTATGCTAAAGCAGAAAAAATCCTTGAGATTGCAGTTAAAATTGACCCAAAAGACAAATATGCACATAACAACTTAGGATTTGTTTATGCTCAACAGGGAAAACTAAATAATGCTAAGGTTCATTTTGAAGAGGCATTAAAACTTGATCCTACTTATAGGAATGCAGAAAAAAACTTGCAATGGGTTAAAGATGAAATAACTAAAAAATGAATCTGGGTGCACATAATTGAACAATGATATGAATCCTAAACCCTTCATAATCATCGGAGGCAGGCGTGACTAACATTACCAGTCCATATCTTTTTGAGAGAGCATCAGTTGATTTGCTTGATGAGAAGCTTGATGACAAAACACATTATTCTATTAAACAGCAGACCGCTTTAACCGAAATAGAAACTCTCGACAATAAATTGATGCAGCGCTTTCATAATAAAATCAAGCTTCAGCCGGAATTAACACGGCAGCTTGTAAGTTTTCAAGCCAATAAACCAAGACCGACCTACCGCTGGTATAAATACAAAGAGGCGTTTTCCGCATCTCTTATTGAACTTCTGTTGTCAAAATATGGAATTACATCCGGTAAAGTGCTCGACCCGTTTGCAGGCAGCGGCACTGCCTTGTTTGCGACAAGCGATGCAGGAATTGATGGTGATGGCATTGAACTGCTTCCTATCGGACAGCAGATTATCCTTGCAAGGAAATGTTTAGAGAGAGAATTTACAAAAGATGATTTTGCTTGCCTTAAACGCTGGGAGATTGAGCGGCCTTGGTCTCAATCACAACTCAGAATATCTCTTTCTGAGTTACGCATTACAGCAGGCGCATATCCTAAGAAAACTTTTGAATTAATCGAGAAATATATGGGTGCTTTGCAGAGAGAAAATAAACAGGTTCAGTCTGTTTTAAGATTTGCCTTGTTATGTGTGTTGGAATCGGTCAGCTTTACGCGAAAGGATGGGCAATATCTCCGTTGGGATTATCGTTCAGGCCGCAGGCAAAGCGCAAAACCATTCGATAAAGGGGAAATACTCAATTTTGATAAGGCAATCTGCGCCAAAATAAATGAGATTTGCGATGATTTAGAGGCAGGCAAGGATACCTCTAAACTATTTTCCACAAAAGTTTTACAGGGAGATATAAATCTTTTTTGCGGTTCATGCCTTGATATAATGCCTACCTTGCCAGAGAACTTATATAACGCAGTGGTGACATCCCCGCCTTATTGTAACCGCTATGATTATACAAGAACGTACGCATTAGAATTAGCGCTTCTTGGCATAGGAGAAGAGGAAATAAGCAGGCTTAGACAGGAAATGTTAAGTTGTACGGTTGAAAACAGGGCAAAAGATTTATTGAAAATTAATCCGAAATGGCGAGACGCCATAGTAGCCGCAGACAATCAGAGATTGTTACAGGCTATCTTGCGTTATCTTGAGGCAGAAAAAGAAGAAGGCCGCTTAAATAACAACGGCATTCCGAGGATGGTGCACGGCTATTTTTATGAAATGGCGTGCGTCATTGGCGAGTGCGCACGTGTCTTGAAACCAAATGCCCTTTTATTTATGGTAAATGACAATGTGCGTTATGCAGGCGCAAGCATTTCAGTTGATATGATCCTTTCTGACATAGCCGAAAATCTGGGATTCCATGTAGAAAATATTCTTGTTTTGCCAAACGGCAAGGGCAACAGCAGCCAGCAAATGGGTAAACATGGACGTGATCCATTAAGAAAATGTGTTTATGTCTGGAGGAAGATATGATGATTAAAAACAAACCGCATCATAAACATCTGTCCAGTAGTTCAGACCTTGTAACTACGTATGAAGAAGTTAGAGCCGGGTTTGTCGCTCTGGCTCTTGAAAAAAACCGTAGAGCAACCCCTTTTGTGGAGCAAGCGCGTTCTTTAAAAGCAGCAGCATCTCAAGCCGCAACTCCTGTTGATTTGCTTAACATTGAAACCATACAACCTGCCCTATTGACAGCATCGGGCGTGTCAGACAAAGCAGTTAATTATCTCCTGCCTGAAGACAAGATAGAGGCAATCCATGGATTGATTGCAAAATACCTTGAACCAGCGGGGCCTGCTTTTGTTGAAGAACTGGTTTTTAGGTTTCTGTTAACAAGGGGCGATACCTTGGGTGGTTCAATGCGAAATATCGGCGGAGTCATGGGAGAGCGCAAACTGACTCGTGCGACTCTTGCGAACCTTGCGCTTGCTAAAATCCCTTATCAATGGCTTCACTCTGACAGTAAGGAATGGATAATCGGTAAAGATGACGATGCTGACATAGAACTGTATCTTACCGCACTCAGTTGGTCATTCAAAGACAGAACTCGCACTATGATTTATAACCGGACGGTGCCTTTTATAAAGAAAAATATAGATTTGTGCCTTCTTGATTGTAAGCCTCAAGAATTGAAAACCGCCTTTACTATGCCATCTCGTTACGTTGCTCTCGGAGAACTCAAAGGCGGTATTGATCCTGCCGGAGCAGATGAACATTGGAAAACAGCAAGAACATCTTTAACCCGTATACGCAAAGCGTTTTCTAATAAGCGGCTTTCTCCTTATATATTTTTTGTTGGTGCAGCAATTGAAAACAGCATGGCCGAGGAAATATGGAATCAGTTGGAAGATGGGACATTGGCTAATGCTGCCAATTTGACCAATGCGGATCAAGTTGCATCCTTATGTGGATGGTTGTGTAGTTTATAAAACCATAATCACCGGTGACAGCCTCGAAATGAGAAAGGGTTAGCTTGGAAGAATACGAATGTATCCATTGTGAAGGTATCAGTCAAATTCTGATACTTAAAGACACCGAAAAGGCAACAGAGCCGACGATAGAGTTTTGCCCTTTCTGTGGAATGTCAAACGAATATCCAAAAGAAATTGAAAGCGAAGACTGAGAAAAATAAAAAACTCTATCTCGCCACTTTTGAATTCATCAGCGGTGAATATGAGCAAAGTTTTCACAGGCTTTTATATGCAAAAAATGCAAAAGATCTGTATAAGCAAATTCACAGATATTTAAAAGACTATTACGGTCTGGGGAATACCTCAGAGATTGATGATGATGTTTATTATTACTGGCATGGTGAAATCGCGGTTAGGTATTGCGGCTGGGAAGAAATCACGGACTCTAAGCAAATTATTGATAGGCTTCTTTGGTAAGAAGCAAGACTACCGGGAGTCTTGGGACTGATAAGACGCATAGGACAAATGGGACAATATGATAAATAAGAAAGATGAAAAACCTGCCCTAATCCCTCCTCACGGCGGATACCGCAACCTAAAATCCTATCAGACTACAGAAATCATTTATGACGCCACAGTTGTATTCTGCGATAGATTTATCGGCAAGCGGTCGCGCACGCATGACCAGATGGTGCAGGCAGCGCGCAGCGGCAAGCAGAATATTGCAGAAGGCAGCATGGCTTCAGGCACTTCAAAAAAGACCGAGCTGAAACTTATCGGAGTAGCCCGCGCAAGCCTTGAAGAGCTGCTGCTTGACTACCATGATTTTCTGCGGCAAAAGGGGTTACTGCTCTGGGAGAAAAACAATCCAGAGGCACAAGCCATTCGAAAGCTTGCTTGGGAAGAGAATAGGTCGTATAAGACCTATAGGACATATATCGAGCAAAGCTCACCTGAAGTCGCTGCCAACACCCTTATTTGCCTGATTCATCAGGCAAATTACCTGCTTGACCAACAGCTGCGGCAACTTGAGAAACAATTCCTCGAAGAAGGGGGATTCACGGAAAAACTTTATCAGGCGCGGCTGCAGGTCAGGAGAAAATAAAAGCGGAAGGATTGACTAAAAGGATAACGGTTAATTAATATTTGAGAGGATTGAAAAGGAGCTGAATATGAAAATCAGGATTATTCTTTTAGGAATTTGCCTCATCATTGCATGGAACTCCCATACGGCGATGGGGGCTGACGCCCAGATTTATTTCGACAGGGGCAACAACTTTTACAACGAAGGTGATTTTGACAAGGCTATTGCAGATTATACAAAAGCCATCTCAATAGACCCTAAATACGCTGAGGCTTACTATAACCGCGGACAGGCATATTACAGAAAAGAAAAATATGAGGAGGCAATTAAGGATTACACCAAGGGCATTGAGTTACAGCCCAATGATGCCGAGATATACCACCGCCGGGGGCTTGCCTACTTCAACAGAGGCCAATACAACAATGCCATTGAGGACGCAACCAAGGCCATCTCCCTGAGCCCGAATTTTGCCCTGGCCTATTACAACCGCGGGCTTGCACACGCCAAAAAAGGACGCTATGACGAAGCGATTGAAGACTATAACAAGGCTCTCACTATAATCCCAAGCTACGGCGAGGCTTATTTCTTCCGCGGCGTTGCTTATACAAGGAAAGCTGCCGCTGATTTTAAAAAGGCATGCGACAAAGGGAATAAATATGCGTGCGATAACTATAAACAGCTTTCTGAGTAATCTGTATCTATGAGTTAAGCAGGGGACACTAAAGAACCTTATCGGCCCTGACTGCGCATATCACCTTTATAAAAAATTTGACACAGCTGTTGAAAGTGATACAATTTATTTAAAGACTGCTAAAAAAGGAGGAATGTCATGGCAAGATTCATAAGGTATGAGTGTGATGAATGCGGCTGCGAAGTCACTGTTAGAGAGATGCCTGAAACACAGCTGCGCCCCATCTATTGCTGCGGAGTGGAGGTGGAAGAAATCTCCACTGCCAAGCAGAAGGCTGTAAAGACAAAGAAAATAGCAGCCAAAAAGAAGGTTGCAAAGAAGAAAAAGGCAGTTTCAAAGAAAAAGAAGAGATAACGCCTCTTTTTAGATCATCAGTATATCAAGCAAGCGGTCAAGTTCATCGAGGGAATAATATTCTATCTCTATCCTGCCGCCCTTTTTGCCTTTATGATGAATCCTTACCTTTGTGCCAAGACTCTTTATAAGCTTGTCTTCGAGGGATGCTATCTGCGGGTCTTTAGGCCCTTTGTGTGTTTTTGATTTTTTTGTCCCTGAAAGAGTGATGCTTTTAGCCAGCGTTTCTGTTTCCCTGACGCTTAACCCCTTCTTTATAATCTTTCTTGCGGCATCTGTCTGATTGGCCCTTCCTTCGATAGAGAGGATGGCCCTTGCATGTCCCATGCTCAAAGAGCCGTCAGAGATTAAGGATTTTATTTCTTCGGGCAGTTTCAGAAGCCTGAGGTAATTGGCAACAGTAGCCCTCTCCTTCCCGACCTTCTCCGAGAGAGCTTCCTGAGTAAGGTTGAAATCCCTCATTAGTTTATGGAATGCCTCTGCTGTTTCAACAGGATTAAGGTCCTCCCTCTGTATGTTCTCTATGAGCGCTATCTCCAGAGAGTCTCTTGATGCAACATTCTTTACGATTGCGGGAATCTTTTTAAGCCCCGCAAGCTGCGAAGCGCGCCATCTCCGTTCGCCTGCGATGAGCCTGAACGAACCGTCTCCTGCCCTTGAGACTATAATCGGCTGAAGCACGCCCCTTTCCTTTATTGAGGCCGCAAGTTCCTTGAGAGAGCCATCCCTGAAGACCTTTCGCGGCTGTTCTCCGCCGGCAGATATACGGGTGACTTCCAGATGAAGTATTTCTTCGCCCTTCTCAGGAATTAATGCGTCAAGTCCTCTGCCTAATGCCGTTTTCATTCAGTATCTCCTTTGCCAGTGATACATAACTCTGCGCGCCCTTAGACCTTGCATCATAAAGCAAGGCAGGCTTTCCGTGGCTCGGCGCTTCAGCAAGCGCTACATTTCTCGGAATTACAGTATTATATACCTTGCTGCTGAAATGTTTTCTGACCTCTTCCGCAACCTCATTTGCAAGCGTATTTCTTGAATCAAACATTGTAAGGACTATGCCTTCAATATCAAGGCCTGAGTTAAAAGAATTTCTCACAAGCCTGATGGTGTTTGACAGAAGGCCGAGCCCTTCAAGCGCATAGTATTCGCACTGCACAGGAATAAGAACAGAATCAGCGGCTACAAGCGCATTCAGCGTCAAAAGACCGAGAGAAGGCGGACAGTCGATAAATATATACCGGTATTTATCGCGTATGGCAGCTATCGCATGAGAAAGAATATGCTCCCTGCCTTCGCGTCCGACAAGTTCCACCTCAACGCCGAGGAGATCTACGGTTGAAGGGATAATGCCGAGATGATCTACTTCTGTTTCCCTTATCGTTTCTCGTATCTTGCACTTTTCGGAATAAAAATCATAAAGAGTCTTCTCCGTATTGTCTCTTGATATGCCAAGTCCGCTGGTAGAATTTCCCTGAGGGTCAGTGTCTATTATGAGGATATCTTTTTCTGCAAGGGCAAGAGAAGCAGCAAGATTTACAGCAGTTGTGGTCTTGCCGACACCGCCTTTCTGATTGGCTATTGCGATTATTTTACCCATAATACGGAAGCTTTCGTATTATACCAGTTTCACTATGAGATTTTGGAGAAGAATATGGATGAATAAAAACTTTTACTTGACAAAAACATCAGGTTAGGTAAAAATTAACCAATTATGGGCAAATTGCGTTTGTTTTCTGTTTTATGCTTTATATTGTTTTTGTTTGCGCCGCTTTATGCCTCCGGGACTCCGGAGGAAAAATCTGCGGACGGTCAGCCTCCGCCTGTAATCTCGGAGAAGCCTGCTGAAAAAACAGAACCGGCCATAAAAGCAGAATCCGTAACAAAGGCAGAACCCGTAATAGAAGCAGCGCCTGAGGCAAGACCCACTGTAGCAGAAACTGAAACCGTCCCGTACAAATCAAACCCCATGGCAGTAAAGGCAGTAGAGAAGAGCACTGCTCTCTTTGCCGAGAGGATAAGGGAAAGATTTGCCATGTGGCTGAGCCGTTCAGGGAAATATGTGGAACTGATGAAGGAGATATTGAAAAACAAAAATGTCCCTGAGGATATAGTATTCCTTTCCTTAATAGAGAGCGGTTTTAATCCCTATGCATATTCGGTTGCAAGGGCGGCAGGGCCCTGGCAGTTTATTTCCGCAACCGCAAAGAGATACGGGCTTGTAATAGACTGGTGGAGAGATGAAAGAAGAGATCCTGTAAAATCAACAACTGCGGCGGCAAATTATCTCAGTGACCTTTATGAAATGTTCGGTTCATGGAACCTTGCAATGGCTGCATACAATGCAGGCGAGGGCAAGATACTCAAGGCATTAAAACGCTCCAAGAGCGATGATTACTGGCCATTGCTTAATACCCGCCATATAAAAAGCGAGACGAAAAACTATGTCCCGAGATTTATAGCAGCAAGCAATATTGCCGCTAACCCTGAAGAATTCGGATTCAGAAATATTGTATATCATCAGCCGCTGAATTACGATGAGGTCAAGGTAAACGGGCCGATTGACCTTGAGGTTGCGGCAAAGTGCGCTGATACTACAGTAGAGACAATAAAAGAGTTGAACCCTGAACTCAGAAGATGGTGTACGCCTCCCGGCATGCCTGTTTACATCCTCAGGATTCCATCTGGGACAAAGGAAATTTTCCAGAAAAACCTTTCTGAAATTCCTGAAGATGAAAGATTCACTGTTGCTGCATATACTGTCAAAAAGGGTGACACCATAGAGAAGATTGCCAAGAAATCAGGCCTGTCTGTAAAGGCAGTCCTTGCGCTAAATTCAATGGAGAGAGTAAAACCCCTCCAGCCCGGAACCGAAATAAATCTCCCTCCAAAAGAAAAATTCCAGCCTGACAGGGAAGACAGGTATGACAACAGAAAGGCATCCTATAAAAAATCAAATAAAACCAAGACTGTAAAAACCAAGAAGCCAAATAATAAAAAGGTGCTGGTTACAGCCTTGAATAAGAAAAAGAATATCGCTAACGAGTAGTTGTGTCTCCTATCGTAAACAAACCTCTAACCCTTCTTCCTTTCAACCCTCGCCTTTGCCTCTTCGGAGAATGGAGACTGAGGGAAATCTTTTATAAGCTCTTCGTATTTCTTCTTTGCCTCTTCGATATTACCCTGAGCTTCAAGTATCTTGCCTGACTCTATGAGAGAGAGGTCTTTGTATGTTCCTGTCTTATAATTGTAAAGCACGGCGAAAGATTTAAGAGCTTCTTCGGCGCTGCCTTTCTTCAGGCTGATCATAGCCATCTTATAATATGAAAGCGGGACAAACTTCTCATCATCAGGGAATTTCCGGTTCAATTCTTTCAGAGCATTTAATGAATCTTCGTATTTCCCAAGTTCATAATAGCAGTTCGCAATATAATACAGGGATACAGGTGATTTTCTTACATCGTATGCCTTTTTGAATATCTCCGCTGCCTTTTTATAACGCTCCTCGCCTGCAGCAGGCTGTTTTTGATAAAGCCCGTAGTATATTTTATATGCCTCGTATTCAAGCTTCTGAGCTTTGTTTTTCTGGGTATTGCTGTAAAGGAAAAAGCCTCCGATTGCAATAACTGACAAAACAACGGCAGCAAGTGCAGTTATTAAAAAACGCTTTCTCTCCTCTGCGGATTTCTTAAATCTTGAAAGAGTTCCGTTTGCCTCTGTCCCGGATGTTGTTTTCTTTGCAATCTTTTTCTTTATAGGCTTTGGCATTAATCCCTCCTGAGCGCCTTTTCCACAAGAGCCTTGGAATTTTCAAAGACATATTCTATCCTATTTACATCTATTCCTGCAGAAAGCAGTATCTTTTTCGCAGTCTCACCGGTTATTAAATCAGCGGGGCCGTGGGCATCTGTATTTATTACAAGGTGAACGCCAAATTTTATTGCCTCTTTTGCAACATGCCCATTGGAAAGCGAATGCCCTTTCCTCGATGTAATCTCGAGGGCGACGCCTTTCTCTTTTGCAAGGAGCAGGTCTTCTGTTGAGATAATGCCTGGATGCGAAACTATGTCCGCGCCTGCCTCTATTGCCGCCCTGTTTGTCCCCTCTGCAACAGGCTCTGCTATTGTCTCTCCGTGAACAACAACTATCCTTGCGCCAAGCTGCCTTGCCTCTTTAACCATGGAAGGAATCAGCGCAGGCGGAACATGTGTAATTTCAGCGCCGGGGATTGCTATGATTGAGACAAAATCTTTTAAAGCTTTAAGCGCCTTTACAACCCTCGGTATCACAATATCAATATTTGACTGGTCCACATGGTCTGTAATAGCAATAGCCTTGTAACCCATTACCGATGCCCTTTGTATCAATTCAGCGGGCAATAGTTCTCCGTCGCTGAATAAACTATGTGTATGCAGATCAATCATAACTGAAACAATATGATACTACATCATGCCTGCCCGTGCAAGAGTAATAACAATAACCTCTTTTGCTCCGGCGCTCATTAATGTCTTTGAGCACTCTCTTGCTGTCGCGCCTGTTGTCATTACATCATCAAGAAGAAGCAGTCTCAGGTTGTTTATTTTTCCGTTGGTTTTAAATGCTCCCCTGAGATTTTTCATCCTCTCCTTGGCGCCCAAACCTACCTGAGGCAGAGTATCCCTTACTTTTAAGAGCATATCCATATAAAGAGGCGTCTTTATATTTTTTGAGATTACCCTTGCCATGAGAAGCGACTGGTTAAAACCCCTTGCTCTAAGAGCATTTTTGCTGAGAGGAACAGGGATTATGCCGTCGCATTCAGGCATTTCAAGATTCAGAAGCAATTTCCCCAGAGGATTGGTAAATCTTCTCAGTCCTGAGAATTTCATCAGATTAATTGCCTCTGCCAGCGCATCGGAGTAAATGCCATAATTTAAGACCACTGAAAATGAAGGCAAATGTGTGAGGCATTCCTTGCAGACAGCGGCATACACCGACACCAAGGGAACAGCGCATATCCTGCATGAAGGCCCTGAATAACGCTTAATCCCGCGCCAGCAATTTGTGCATATCGGTGAATGCTGAAAACTGTCAGAGAGGTTGCTGCACAACGGGCATATTGAAGGATAGATTAAGTTCACCAGCCGTGAGGCTACAGCGTATCCTCTGCTCTTAAGAATGTCCCGCACTTCCCGCACCTCGGGTTTAATGAAAGTTTTTCCCTTGCCACTTTATTTTTAACATTACAATCCGAGCAGGTTATTATCAGGTATTCAGGCGGTGGTGATGCGCTGGAATTCTCCTGTGGGGCAGAAGGATTATCTTTATTGCCTTCATCCATTGCATTTAAAAAAATTGTATAGCTTGAATCCTTTTCTATTATCTCAATCCCCATACCATTTTTTAAAGATACAATTGGAGTTCTTATGGACCTTTTCACCTTCCCCTTGAGTTTTGAAATTTTGTTATCAGGCAGATAGAGTTCTATTTTTATTACTGTCCCCGGCACAAGCCCATAGCGGGTTCTTATAAATATGCCTCTCTCAGAAATATCGCTTGTTATCCCTGTATATACCACCGAATCCGCTGCCATCGAATCCACTTCAAATTTAGTCTCAAGTCTCTTCCTGTGACGGGTAAGTTGTCTTTTTGACATCAGAACACCTCCTTGAGAATTATTAGTTCGTCTCTTTTCTGGCCTGAAGAGATGATCCGGACTTTGACATTAAGCATGCTCTCTATCTTTTTAACATACGACTGCGCTGCTGATGGAAGTTTCTCAAAACTTTTTACGCCGCCTGTATTTTCCTTCCAGCCGCGAACCTCTCCATAGACAGGTTCGCACTTTTCCAAAATGTTCAGTTCCTTCGGGAATTCTTCATAGAGCTTTCCTTCACACCTGTAAGCAGTGCATATCTTAATATTCTCAAGGCCGTCAAGTATATCAAGCTTTGTCAGCACAATCCCGCTGAACCCGTTTACCCTTACAGCATACCTCAACGCCACCATATCAAGCCAGCCGCATCTCCTCGGCCTTCCTGTGGTGGCTCCGTATTCGCCGCCCTTTTCCCGTATCTTTTCTCCGAGGGAATCTTTTATCTCTGTGGGGAAGGGACCTTCACCCACCCTTGTAGTGTAAGCCTTAACAATACCGATAACGCTGGAAATCTTTGTTGGGCTGACGCCAAGCCCTGTACATGCTCCTCCTGCGGCAGCGCTTGAAGATGTGACATACGGATACGTTCCGTGATCAACATCAAGGAGCGTTCCCTGCGCGCCTTCAAAAAGCAGGTTTTTATTTTCATCAATCATCCTGTTGACGATTACATCCGTGTCAGCAATACAGCCTGCAAGCCTCTCTGCGTATCTCATGTATTCGCTGTATATATCATCAACATCAAATGAAGGGGCATTATAGAGAACCTTAAGGAGATGGTTAACGCCGGCAAGATTGTTTTTAAGTTTTTCTTTGAAAATCTCAGGATAAAGCAGTTCGCCTGCTCTTATTCCTGTCCTTGCTGTCTTATCAACATAGGCAGGCCCTATTCCTTTGCCTGTTGTCCCGATTTTTTTTGAGCCCTTAAGCCTTTCCTGCTCTCTTTCAATCGCGGCATGATACGGCATTATCAGGTGAGAGCTTTTGCTCAGGAAAAGATTTTTTCCTATATCAATCCCGCGTTTTATCAACCCGTCCATTTCTTCAATCAGGGATTTCGGCTCAACAACCACTCCGTTGCCGATTATGCAGGTTTTTCCTTTATGAAGAATTCCGGAAGGGATGATATGAAGAACAAATTTTTCATTGTTTATTACAACGGTGTGCCCTGCATTGTGCCCTCCCTGATACCGGGCCACTGCATCGGCTTTCTCCGTGAGCACATCAACAATCTTTCCCTTGCCTTCATCGCCCCACTGGGCGCCAACTATCACTACAACAGACATTTTATCCTCTTCATATTAAATTTTAGAGATTCAGCACCTTTACAGAAAGGATATTCGGCATCTTTTTTATCTCATCAAGCTGACAGGATGTCACGGGAGAATCAATGCTCATTACAGATATCGCCGTGCCTCCTGCGCTCTCCCTTCCAAAATGCATACGGGCTATATTGATATTGTTCTTGCCGAAGAATGAGCCCAGATTCCCGATTACTCCGGGTTTGTCCACATTATATATAAACAGCATTATCCCTTCAGGCGCTATCTCCACTGCAAAGTTGTCTATCTGAACAATCCTCGGGTCTTTTTTGCTGAATAATGTTCCGGCGAAATACCTCTCCTTATCTTTTGCTTTAATTCTTAAGGCAAGCATGCTCTGGTAATCGCCTGCCCCGGCAGTCTTCGTCTCTTTAACCTCTATGCCGCGCTCCTTTGCAATAAAAGGAGCATTAACAAAATTCACTGTCTCTTCCAGTATCGGCGTGAGCAAGCCTTTTAATGCCGCTATTGTGACAGGAGCAGTGTTAAGCTCCGAAACATCTCCCATATATTCTACCGTAACTCCAGTAATGCCGCCTTCGAACACCTGCGCTGCAAAACTCCCGAGTTTCTCCGCAAGATTCAGATAGGGCTGAAGCCTTGCCACCTGATCCGCAGGGATTGAAGGGAAATTTACAGCGTTTCTTATTGTGCCGCGCACAAGGTAGTCTGCAATCTGTTCCGCAACTGCGATTGCAACATTTTCCTGAGCCTCTTCTGTAGCTGCGCCGAGATGCGGCGTGCATATTACATTATCAAGCCCTATCAGTGAAAAATCCTCAGGAGGCTCGTTTTCAAAGACATCAAGCGCAGCGCCTGCAACCTTGCCGCTTTTCAATGCCTCATACAGATCCTTCTCGTTTATTATCCCTCCCCTTGCGCAGTTGATAATCCTGACCCCGTTTTTCATTTTTCCGAGGGTCTCTGAATTTATGAGGTTCCTTGTTTCAGGGGTCAGAGGCGTATGTATCGTAATGAAATCCGACCTGCTGAAAAGCTCATCAAGCGAGACTTTTTCTATGCCCAAAGCCTTTGCCCTGTCATCGCTGAGAAACGGGTCATAGGCTATCACAACCATCTCAAGCCCCTGCGCCTTTTTAGCAACCTGATTGCCGATGCTGCCGAGGCCCATAATACCGAGAGTTTTGTTGAAGAGCTCAACCCCCATAAATTTTTTCTTTTCCCATTGCCCTGCCTTCATAGAAGCAGTCGCCTGCGGGACCAGTCTCGCAAGTGAAAATAAAAGGGCAATTGTATGCTCTGCTGTTGTAATCGTATTGCCTCCCGGCGTGTTCATTACAACAATACCTTTTTTTGATGCGGCAGCTTTGTCTACATTATCAAGCCCCGAACCTGC
Organism: Nitrospirota bacterium; assembly: GCA_016195565.1. Taxonomy (NCBI): domain Bacteria; kingdom Pseudomonadati; phylum Nitrospirota; species Nitrospirota bacterium. Next base: position 19,714 of record JACPZK010000029.1, read on the forward strand.
CCTGCCTATTACCTTAAGGTTTTTTGCAGCCTCAATAATCTCTGCCGTGGCCTTTGTAGCGCTCCTTATGACAAGGCCGTGATATTCACTGATGCATGCCTTAAGCTCATCAGGCTTCATGCCTGTTTTGACATCAACATCAAGACCTGCTTTCTTAAGTATCTCAACTCCTTTGTCTGAGATCTTGTCGCTTACCAGAACCTTCATCTTTCCTCCGAAAATTTATAACTTTTTGAACTCTTAAGGATAACACAGCCGTAAAAACCTTGACAAGAGCAGGATTCTGTGCGCTTATAGGCTAAATAAGATCCCTGGCCTTTTCAGGATTAAATCTCTCAGAGTCTAAGACGCCGTGGACAAATCTGAATATCATCTTACGCTGTTTAGGTGTCACTTCGGGGTAGAACACAGGGTTTGCAACAACAGCGCCCCTGAACGCAAAAAACGGCGCAAGCATTTCATAAATCTCATCGTCTCCGGATAATCTCACATATTCATTAAAAAATAACTTTAGCCCTTCAAGATACGGCCCCGCAATGTCATTGTGTTTTTTGATGGAGAAGAAGATATAGTTTATTGCAAGGGCGGTCACATCATCCGCAGGCTCGCCCCACGGTCCGCGGCTCCGGTCAAGCAAGATAAAATCAAGTTCGGAGTTTATTGCCCGAAGTTTTGAGTTTTGAATTTTGAATTTTGAATTTTCAGTTCTAAACCATATATTCCCCGGATGGAAGTCTCCGTGAATCTGTGAAAGCCGTTTATATCCCGGCTTCAACTTATAAATCCAGTCAACTGATTTTTTGATTATATCCGTCATCTCACGATATGAGACAACCCCATCGGGATATGTATCAAAAACACCCATAAGGCACTCGCCGTGTCCCACGGTATCCCGCAACTTTCTCCAATAGAGTGTTTTTGAATCTTTTTTTATTGAATGGATATTTGCGAGATAAGACGCCATTGCCTTTATCTTTTTTATGTCAATCTCATTGAGTCTTTCTTTGCCTGCAAATTCATTAAGGTCATTGAAATAATGCCTGCCCTCTCCCTTTTCCATCAGGAGGTAATACTCCTTTCCGCCTCCGATTGATTTAATTGAACCGTCTTTCAATTCAGAAAGCACATCAACAGCTTTCACATGTTTTGAAAGGTTATTGAATTCATCAAGGTCCAGGAGGAATATGCCTGCCCTGTCCGAGGGATACTCATGCCCAAAACCTTCAGGAGCGAGGGTCTTAACCACATAGGATTTAATCCCTTTATTTGTTGTAATCTCTATGAGGAAACCAGAACCGTGGACACCTGAGCCGAGCTTTTTGATTTTTATCCGCGAGACATTCCTGAATTTCTTCTTAAGATATGCCTTTAATGCCTTTTCGTTAATCACATCTCTCCAAAATTACTCCTATACCTCTCGTTAAACTCTTCATAAGTATAGCCATGCTCCTGAGTTCCGTATTTCTCTATGGCATATACCGCTGCAACAGCGCCCATTTTAGCTCCTGTTTCGAGGTCTTTCCCTATTGCAATTCCCTTAAGCAAACCTGCCCTGAATGCATCGCCTGCGCCCGTAGGGTCAACAACATCACCCGCCTTTGCCGGAGGGATTTTGATATCGGACTCGCCTGTGCTGATTAAAGCGCCTTTTTCTCCCAGTGTTGTGATAATAGTCTTTGTCAGGCGCAAAAGTTCCTTTTTATTCATTCCTGTCATCTTCATTACCATCTCAAGCTCATAATCATTGGAGACAAGCATCATTGAGCCGTCAATCCATTCTTTCAGCGGTTCCTTTTCCCATGCGGTCAAAGACTGTCCTGGATCGCAGATATATCTGATTCCTTTCTCTTTACATTCCCTTGCATATTCAGCCATGTCCTGAAGATTTCCCGGCGCGATAAGTGCAATTGAATCACGAGGAGCAGCGCTGTTGAATTTATATCCCGACTGATATTTCATTGCTCCGGGATTAAACCCTGTTATCTGGTTGTCTGCCCTGTCAGTAGTGATATATGCGCCTGCAGTGAACTCCTCATCTATTATTTTTATGCCTTCCAGCGAGATCTTATTCTTCTTTAGCCATTCAAAATAATTTGCATAGTCTTTGCCTATTGTCGCAAGAATAACCGGCTTCTCATTGAGCAGGTTCAGCGAATAGGCAACATTGCCTGCCGTGCCTCCGAATTTTTCCCGCATCCCGTTAACCGTAAAACACACATTCAATATGTGTATCTTGTCAGGTAGAATATGGTCTGAAAATCTCCCCGGAAAATCCATAATCCTGTCATAAGCCATTGAGCCTGAGATGTAAATATTCATAGTGCTTTTGCAATTCCTTTCTGTTTAATTATTGTTTTTCACGCAGCAATTTCAACTCTTCTATCAGTATATCCCTCTGCCTTTCAAGTTCCCTTCTCTGCTTGATAAGCTCCTTGTATTTTGCCCGCTTCAGATCCTGCTCAATCTTCTTAAGTTCTGCTTCTTTCTGGGTTATCTCATCGGATTTCTTATCTCCATCGTCTGCCTGTTTTTTGACATCGGCAGTCTCTGCAGGCGTCTCATCCGGCCTCTCAACCTTTGGCGGTTCAACTGATTTTTCGGTTACCGAAGGTTTTGCCTTTTCTTCATCGAGAGTTTCCTTGCTCGTTTCTATCTTGAGTATGTCAGTTTCCGGTATGCCTATGACGCCGCCTTCAAAATAAAACTTAATCTCTCCGCCTGTTTTTTCATAATGGCTGACTCCTTTTATCACAGAGCCGTTTTTGAGATAAATTTTATAAGCGGCATCAGCGCTTGAGACAGATGCAAGATACAGGATGCAAAATGCAAGAAAAAAGGATACGTTAATTTTGAATTTTAAATTTTGAATTTTAAATTTCATTCTCTTTCCATTAGGGCATTGAGCAGCTTTTCTGCAATTTTTTTATTAAACCCTTTTATCCCTGCAATCTCATCAATGCCTGCTCCTCTTATACCTTCTATACTACCAAAATGCCTTAAAAGAGCAAGCCTCTTTTTTTCTCCTATGCCCGGAATTTTCTTGAGCGGGGATTCCATGAGCCTTTTATCCCTCAATTTTCTGTGGAAACTTACAGCGAATCTGTGCGCCTCGTCCCTTATTTTTTTAAGGAGCAGTGCTGATGGAGTTTTATCCTCAAGGCCAACGGGCTTATCAAGAGACACGGCAAAGGCCCTGTCAGGTTTTTTTGCCATGGAGATTATTGCTGTGTTCTTAATGCCGGATTCGTCAACTGCCTTTTTTGCAGCTTCAAGCTGTCCTCTGCCGCCGTCAATTATTACGAGTGACGGAAGTTTTTCGCCGAGATTTTTTATAACCCTTCCTGTTATCTCTTCAATCATTGCGTAATCATCCATGCCTTCAACTGTCCTGATTTTCATATGCCTGTACATATCTTTTTTGAACCCGCCTTCCGCCCAGTATACAAATGCGCCGACCGATTCGCTCCCTGAGATTGTTGATACGTCAATAGCGCCGATGCTGCGAGGGACATTTTTAAGAACAAGTCTTTCTTTCAATGTTTTTAGAATCTCTTTAATATCTGTCTTTTCTCTGCTATTAAATATTATCCCCGCATTCTCCTCCGCCATTTTGAGGAGTTCAAGTTTTTTGCCTTCAGCCGGCATTGTAATCTTTACTTTCCTGCCTTTTTTATCTTTAAGCCACGCTGTCAGCGTCCTCATCTCATCAGGACGCTGCTTGAGCACAATCTCATCAGGAGGAATTATCTCCTTTGCATAAAACTGCTCTATGAAATTGTGAAAAAATTCTCCTGTTGGAATTCCTGCTGTCTCCTTCAAGTGAAAATCCTTTGTCCCAATCATAACCCCGTTCCTTATGAAAAAAATCAGCGCTACAGTCTCTTTGCCCTCTCCATAAAAACCTATAACATCAATATCCCCGAGTTCAGGAGCTATGACCTTCTGTGATTCCCATGCACGCTTAAGATTATTTATGCTGTCCCTTATCTTTGCAGCGTCTTCAAATCTTAATTCCTCTGAAAACCTTTCCATCCTCTTTTCAAGCTCATCAAGAAGCTCCTTTTTCTCGCCCTGAAGAAAAAGCCTCACATCCTCTACAATCCTCATATAGTCTTTCTTGCTTATAAGCCCGTTGCATGGCGCCGGGCATTTTCCCATCTGATACTGGATGCACGGCCGCATATGTTTGTCGAGGGAATATTTGCACGGCCTAACCGGGAAATTCCTCCTTATGAATGCAACTGCCTCCCACATGCCACGCGCAGGGACATAAGGCCCGAAATAGAGCGCTCCGTCCTTTTTAATCCTTCTCACAACTTCAAGCCTTGGCCATTCCTCATTAACTGTGAGTTTCAGATAAGGGTAGTTCTTGTCGTCTCTCAGGATTACGTTAAAGCGGGGTTTGTACTGCTTTATCATATTTGCTTCAAGTACAAGCGCCTCAAGTTCGTTGCCTGTTACGACATAAGAGAAGTCCTTTATGTTTTTAACCATTGATGTTTTTCTCGCATCAAGTTCAGCAGACTTCTGGAAATAACTTCTCAGCCGGCTGCGGAGGTTTTTTGCCTTGCCTACGTAGAGGACATCCTCTTTAGCGCCTTTGAGCAGATAGACTCCGGGCCTTGGAGGGATAAGTGAGAGTTTCTCAATCATAATAAATACTAACTATGGATAGTATGACACGTCAAGAACGGAAGAGACTGAATGAATGCCCCTGATACTATCTGAGCATATAAAGCAGCATTATATTTGCGATATAAACTAACAATATCCCTACCGAATCCCATGCAAGCAATAATGTTTTTTTCTCGGCACGGTAGGTCAAGCCGATAATCGCAATGGCTGTCATCAATATAGCAGATAAAGCAGAGATTATATGGCTTGCATTGACGAATGACAGAATCGGGCCTTTCACAAAAAATATATCATCAACAGCGAGTATGAGTATATTGAAAATATTGCTTCCAAATAAATTTCCGACTGCAAGGTCTATCGCGCCCATCTTTACCGCTGAAATGGAAACTACCACCTCCGGAAGCGATGTGGAAAGCGCTATAAAAATGTTGCCTACAAATGTCTGGCCAAGTCCTGTTGTTTCGGCAATCCCCTCGCCTATCTTAGGGAGAAAAATGGCGGCAATAATAACAACCATCGCATTGATTCCATAATTGATAACCGCAGTCCTTGTGGAAATCTTTTCGTATCTCAATTCCTCAACCCTCTCTTTTACAAATTCCGCAATTCTCTTTCTCTCATAAACAAACAGCAGTCTCATCGCCACGAAATAAATAACCGGAACTATCAAACTATAAGGCCCAATCCACCCGAGAGGAGCAATACGATTTCCAGAAAACAGGCCTATGCTGATAATGCTCAAAAGAAGGATTCCAAATCCCGCAGAAAGGATATGCCCATGATGGGCTTTGGCTGATATTGGCATCGGCTTGTAAATAGCATCAAGAAAGGCAAGAATAAGCATATTAAAAACACAGCTTCCAAGCACATCTCCTGCCGCAATATCAGGCACACCCGCATATGTGACCGAGCTTATCCCTGTAACAAGTTCCGGAAGCGATGTAACAGACGCCATGAGAACAATACCTATCCACGTCCTGCCCAACCCTGTTTTTTCAGCGATAATATCGCCGTATTTCGCAAGCTTTGTGCCGGAATAGACAATTAAAGACGTACATGCTATAAACCCAGTCCAGAGAACCATTAAAACTCCCTCCAAATATTTTCGCCAGTCCAAATCTATATCTTCAACACATAATATCTAAGCCAGACATATATCGTAGCAATAACAACAGTCATTATCATAATCGGCATTCCGTATGCCATGAACTTCATGAAAGAAATTCTTTTGCCTGCCTTTTCAGACATACCCACAACAATAACATTCGCCGATGCGCCGATTGCAGTGCCGTTGCCGCCAAGGCATGCGCCTAATGCCAGAGACCACCAGAGGGGCATTAAATCAGGATGGTGCAGAAGCTGAATTCCTGACACATTGGGCCAGAGCTGTTTTGCCATGTCAATTATCAACGGGTTCATTGTTGCAACATAAGGGATGTTATCAATAAAGGCTGATGCAAATGCAGAAAACCACATGACAACCATGCTTGTTGCAAAGAGGTTGCCTTGTGTTATCTCGAGCACTTTTATAGACATCCATTTTATGAGCCCTACTTTCACAACCCCGCCAATGATGATGAAAAGCCCTATGAAGAAAAATATTGTAGGCCATTCAACTTCTGCAAGAATATGGTGAGGCTCGCCTGTCTTTGAAAGCAGCAGCAAAAGCCCTGCTCCGAATAAAGCGATTGTTGCGGGCTGGAAATGGAGAACGCCGTGAAAAACAAAACCTGTCAGAACTATTCCCAGAACTACGAGCGATTTTGTAAGCATGACAGGGTCTTTTATCGCCTCATTCTCGTCCATGGACATAATCCTCTGCTTGAGCTCTTCTCTTGTCTTGAGCTTTTTACCCCAGATAAGTTTTATTGCGAAGAGATAGAAAACCATTGTTATAACAATTACCGGAGACAGATGGTATATAAAATCCATAAAATCGAGCTGAGCCTTTGAGGCGATCATTATGTTCGGTGGGTCGCCGATAAGGGTTGCAGTGCCTCCGATATTGGATGCGAATGCGCATGAAATCAGATAAGGCAATGGATCAACCTCAAGAGCGTCTGCAATAAGAATTGTAACAGGCACAATTAAAAGCACAGTAGTTACATTGTCAAGAAAGGCGCTCACTGCTGCTGTTACGATTGCGAATATCACCAGTATCCTGAACGGCTCTCCCTTGCCCCATTTTGCGCTCTTGATAGCAATAAATTCAAAAACTCCTGTAGGCCGCATAAGATTGATTATTACCATCATTGAAATGAGAAGGAATATGACGTTCCAGTCCACGCCAAATTCTTCTAAATGGAAGGCCTCATGCTGTTGTAGTATCTTTAGAACAAGCATAAGACCTGCGCCGAACAAAGCAATTATTGTCTTATGAATCTTCTCAGACACTATTACTGCATAGGCGAGCAAAAATATTGTCGTGGCTGTCCAGAAGGCTGCATCCATAACAAACGGCTGTATCTGAACTGCTGCTTCCTGTGTCATGTATTACCCCCGCTGCTTTCATTAAGCATTGCCTTTGTAATGGCAAAGAATACTTCCCTTTCATAAAGTATCCCTGAAACCTTGCCGTCTTTGCTTATGACAGGAAGTTTTCTGACATTGTTTTTAATCATATGGTCAACACACTCCATCAAAGGCGCATCCTCGTTTACGCTGATTACCTTCTTTGTCATAAGCTCTGAAACTTTTTTCCCCCCTGCCTTTTTTGCCAAATCCTCTACCATACCGTCCCATGTGAAATCTCCAAGATTCATCAAAGACATATACGAAGGGAATACTGCCTTTAAAATATCACCTATAGAGAGAAACCCTACCATCTTGCCCTTTTCGTCAAGGACTGGCAACCCCTTAACTCCCATCCGCTCCTCATCCCTTTTTGCAGTCCTCAGAATATTCGCTGCTTCTTTCAAAGTCGTGTCTGGCTTCAGATATTCTTGAAGCGGTATCATCAAATCTTTTGCTTTCATTTTACCTCCCGGCAGCCTATCTGATATTTTGCTATTTAGTATAGAATATTTGCCTCAAATTACAAATAAAAAAGCCCCTGAAAAATTTTCAAGGGCTTTTCATAAAACACTCTGTATTTAGATTACGCTTTAACAACAAGCACAGGGCACGGAGAATAGCCGATGACCTTTTCGGTGACACTGCCCATGAGAAGCCTTTTCAGCCCTGTCCTGCCGTGAGAACCCATGATGATAACATCTGATTTTTCTTTTTTGGCGAGGTCTGTTATTACCTCATAAGATTCGCCTTCGCCTGTAAAAGTTGATGTTTTGATATTAAATGTCTCTGCTTTTTTCTTAATTTCCGCAACAAATTCTTTTGCCTTTTTGGACATATCATCAACAACCTGCGGAGCCTCTGCATAGAACTCTGAAGGCACATCCACTACGGAAATAACGAGCAGTTCGCCACCGTATGATTTTGCAAAATCTATGGCTTTATTTGCCGCAATATCGCTGTGTTTTGAACCGTCTGTTGCAAGGAGGATATTCTTCCATCCAACTGTAGTTCCTCCGGGCACGACAAGGATATCCTTTTTAGTATGCCCTATAACTCTTGCTGTTACGCTTCCTACAAAAACCCTTTCAATTCTCCTGAGTCCTCTTCTGCCCATCACTATTAAATCGCAGTTCTCCGCATCGGCAAGGTCTACAATCCTTTCATGCGCCTCGCCTTCTTCACACACCGTCTTAAGCAAAACTTTTGCTTCCTTTGCCATTTTATCAGCCACTAAAAGAGCTTCATCGCATGGCTTTCTCATGGATGCCATGATATTACCAACTGCTACAAGGTCAAGGTCTCCCTGATATGGCGGGATAACGGAAACGGCTGTTATCCAACTCCCCTCATTCTGAGCAAGTTTAAATGCCTCTTTCAAGGCATGCATACTGCTTGCAGAGCCGTCAACTGCAGCTAAAATCTTTCTGTATCTTCCCACAGCTACGCCTCCCCGTGTTTCAGAACTTCTTTAGACATTTTACGCTCTGCCATAAGACCACTCCATATGGATTTTATAACAATGAATGCCCCGCTAAACAGCGCTAATATCATTATAATAAAACTTGTGTTTTTGAGTAATGTTATAATGCCTTCGCTTAAAGGCTGAATCAGACCGAGCTGCGATAGATATACAGGCACCATTAAGGCACGGCTGAAAAGCACGATGACCATAATAACGCCCATGACCATCTTTATCATAAACGGCTTTACATATGTTGTGCCTATTGCTCCAAGCTGGATTCCAAATAACGAGCCGGCAAGTATTATCATCGCAAGGCGGATGTCAACCAGACCATGAAGGGCAAATTTAAAAGAGCCTCCCATCCCCATAACAAACGCAATAACAAGCTCTGATGCAGATGCCATAAGGCTCGGCGCCCCAAGGACATATATCATAGCCGGCACTCCAATAAAACCTCCAACTGCAATCGTTGCAGCAAGCATGCCTGTTGCAAATCCAAGAGGTATTGTGAAAAGCACTGAAATACGGGCATCCAAGCTCTTGAAATAGACCATTGTGCCCGGAATGTTGACGGACTGCACCCATTTTGCGAGTTTCGTTACCTTTTCCTCTTCACTGGTATTGCCGGATTTATATGTCTTCAATGCATCACGAAGGACAAAACCGCCCACTATCGCCAATATTACAACAAAGGCTGCGCTGACATAAAGATTTGAACCGGCATCTCCAAATGCCTTTTTGATATTTTCCTGTATGTGCGCTCCATAAAGAACGCCTGCCTCGGCTGATATTCCAAGCACTATGCCAATCTTCACATCCACCTGCCCGTATTTTGCCCGCTTGATTGCGCCAACTAATGCCTTCGGAAACTTATGGCACATATTGCTTGCAACAGCAACAAGCCCCGGAACTCCGAGGCTCATCATGGCAGGTGTAAGGACGAAGGCGCCTCCGGAACCTATGAATCCGCTTACAAGCCCCCCCACAAATCCGACAAAAAACAGATATGCAATCTTCATTGCATCAAGGTCAACAAAATTAGTTAATGCTCCAACCACATCATGCATATTATTTCACCTCCTTTTTCTTCTTTGCGGCCTTGATACCCAGCACTGTCCAGAAGCTTCCTGTAAACGCGCCGTGAAAATATGAGAAGACAAATGCCGTTATAATAGGAAGAAATGCGTACATGCCGCCCTTCCCAAAATTGCTGTTAATAACATCCTGATTAAGCAAAAGCTCTGCATAAAGCGCTATTGAAACAATCCCCATGAAGATCATCTTCCCGATGGGTTTCTTCCTGACATTTTTGTTGTATCCTGACGCCATCTCTCCTCCGTTAATCTTTAAGTTATTTGCTGCCTGCAGCATTCACTGCGAGATCAGCCGTATAGTCTCTGCCGGGCCTCCCGGCTGTTTTCTCCGCGGACTGTGCATCTTCCTTGAGTATCTCCCTTGCCGTTTCAAACTCTCCTGCCTCTGCAAATGTTGTTGCAGTCATGAGCGTCTCAAATCTTTTTGTGAGTTTCTTCAGTCCTTTCATTTTCCCCTCCTTTTTTGTTACGCCTCAGCCTTTGCAGCCATCATCGTAACGATTGGTTTTGTTATGTTTTTGAGCATCTTTCTGCTGTCCAATGCTTTTTTATCACCTGAAAGATTAGGGCTTAATAGAATCATGTCAATGCAGGGCTTGTCTTTGAGGAAGTCTTTCATAACCTGTATTGCTTCGCCTGTTTTAACCTCAGATGAGAAATCAATGCCTGCATCCCTGCATTTTTCGGAAAACTCGTTTATCTTTTCCTCTGCTGTTTCTTTTATCTCTTTCTCCTGTCCATGCATAAGCTCCCTCATTGTTTCAACATCTCCAGCCTCTGCAAATGCTGCCGCTGCCATTACATCTTCAAAAGTCTCCATTGCGCGCTTGCCGTAAACCATCAGCACAGCCACCCCTGCATTCAGAGCCTTTGCAAGTTCAAGCACGTACGAGAAGCCCTCATCACAGTCTTCACCGCCTTTTGTTACAAATAAAAGTTTTTCCTTCATTTCCATTGACTCCATTTGATGCCTATTCGCTGATTCTGATAGACATATACCAAGAGGCGTGCCAGAAGGAAATGTGTTGAAATAAAAGGATTATTTATTGGGGATGGAACAACTTACTGTTTCAGGTTTAAACAGAGATGAACGCTTTAAGGCAGTGGTTAGAAAGTGAGATTTCGCTTGACACGTTTTTAAAATTTACCTAAAGTATCACAAAAAGACACATGCAGCATAAAAAATAATGTTAGCTGGAGATAAATAGAATGAAGAAAGATTATAGAATTTCAAAGGCCTCCGTTGAGGGAATGAGCGACGCGGACTATTTTGGGGCTTTAATCGAACCGATATGGCCCGATAGTTCAGTGGAAGATGAACTTGAACACATTTCCTACGGCACACCTGGTCAGCGCGCACTTTATGCTACAACTCTATTTATGCGCGAGGCTGACAATGGCGGCATAGAACAATTCTTTTGGAACAGCAGCAGTCTTTATTCCAACGAAGTATTGGAAGGATTTAAACTTCTCGGCATGACGGAATATTATGAAACGCCGAATAAGGCTCTAACTTTCTTCCCTGACAGCAAGGGCCCATCTGACTGGATAGAGCGGCAAAAATATATAGATAACAGAAAAGCTGAAATCAAGTCATTTTTTGAACCTCTGAATGATGTCATTTACGACGAGGAAAGGCTATATCCGTATTTCCACAAGTATGTCGACACTCATCCCGAGGATTTCTTTATTGAAAATGAAAACAACAGCAGCTAACACTATGCTTCACTTGGCCGGGAATAGCCTCTGTTTGAAATTCAAGGCTGGTTGGCCCGGCAAGTGAGCCATCTCGTTATGCCTTAAGAATTTTCAAAAGTTTTGCAGTTGTATACAATTCAACTCCTGAGCCTTTGAAATCGCCGTCGTTGCTCCAGACCGGCACATTCAATTTCATTGCAAGGGCAAGAAGTTCCACATCATCTTCATCCCTTCCAGACATCTTTTTTGCAGCCTTAGGAATAAAATCTTCATAGAAATGCTTAGGATAAATTTTCAGCGGAAGCAGTTTTAATTGTGATTCAAGGATTTCTTCGCTCAGACTGTATTGCTCCGCAATAACACCCAGATATTCTCTCACTTCATCAATATTGAACTGTGCAGTTACTACCTCTATTTCTTCTATGAGGAATATACGGAGCGCTGCCTTGCCTGCAACAGCCGACAAGATTACATTAGCGTCTGCGGCGAGTTTTCTTAAATGAGCCGAAGCCTGCAAGAAGTTTTTCCTCGCTTATCCCCTTTTTTGCAAAGGACCGGCTTATGGATTCGCCAAGGCGGATAAGCAGTTCTTTTCTGAGTTCCAAAGGAAAGCTTTCAGGATGTTCTATCGGCAGGTAAAGCCCCGTCACCTTCCCGTGTCTTGTAACAAGGATAGGTTCTTCATCCTTAAAATAACTTGTTGCCTTATCCCTGAATTCCCTTACCGTTGCTACTTTCATTGTGTCCCTCTCCTGCAATAATTATAGCAACCGAAGTTAAATTGTGTCAACAATTGTGACCACAAATATGCAAACTATTACTCCTTCAGCACCCTCCACAAACTCGTCCTTGAAATCCCCAAAAGCTCCGCTGCCTTGGATTTGTTGCCGCCCACAAATTCGAGAACCTTCTCTGCATACTCCCTGTTAAGCTCATCTATTGTCTTAATCCTGTTCGGGTCTATCGCCTTTACCTGAAAGAGCTTTATGGATTGCGGCAGGCTTTCGGCTCTGATGAGTGATGTGTTTTCGAGAATTATCGCCCTTTCGATTATGTTTTCAAGCTCTCTCACGTTTCCCGGAAAACCGTATGAGAGAAGCATGTCCATTGCATCCGTTGTGAATCCTTCAATTTTCTTGTTCGCCTTCCTTGAATATTTCTCGAGGAAATGCTTTGCAAGCGGCACAATGTCTTCTTTGCGCTCCCTTAGCGGAGATATATGAATGTCCATCACATTAAGCCTGTAATACAAATCTTCCCTGAATCTTCCGTTAGATATAAGCTGTTTTATATTCTGGTTTGTCGCGGCAATGAACCTTACATCAACCCTTATTGTCCTTGTGCCGCCGACCCGCAGAAATTCCTTGTCTTCTATGACCTTTAAAAGTTTTGCCTGAAGATTGGGTGACATCTCTGCAATCTCATCAAGGAAAAGCGTGCCGTTATTTGCAACCTCAACCAGTCCCTGCTTTGCGGCCACTGCTCCGGTAAATGCTCCTCTTTCATGTCCGAAAAGTTCGCTTGCGAGGAGTTCCTCTGTGAATGTTGCGCAGTTTAATGCAAGGAAAGGCTTATCCTTCCTCAGCCCGGTGTTATGGGTGAGCTTTGCAACAAGGCCTTTTCCTACGCCGCTTTCTCCTGTGAGCAGAACATTGCAGTCAGAGTTTCTTATCCCGGATATGACGTCAACGATCCTCTTCATCGCCTTGCTCCTTGCTATGAGAGGCGTGTCCTTATCAAGGCCAAGGGATATTTTAAGGGCTGTGTTTTCCTTCTCTAACCTTTTTTTTTCCTGAAGCTTTTTTATCTTGAGAATTAGTTCACCGAGATTGAACGGCTTGGTTATATAATCAGAGGCTCCCCTTTTCATCGCATCAACAGCAGACTCTATGCTTCCGAATCCTGTGATTATCATCACATCCATGTCGGGGTATTTCCCCCTCACTTCTTTAAGGAGTGTCAGCCCGTCCATCCCCGGCATTTTTATATCAGCAATGAGAAAATCAAACGCCTCTTTCTCGAGATGTTTTAAGGCGTCAAGCCCGTTCTTTACGCCTGTGACAGCATAGCCCTCTTTATCAAGGGCGTAGCTCAGGTGCTTCAGCGTTATCTCTTCATCTTCTGCAATTAAAACCTTGAATGTCATGACCCTTTTGGCAGGGTTATTGTAAATACAGTGCCCTTGCCGTCCTCGCTTTTCACGTCGATCCTTCCATTATGTTTTTTTATTATACTGTAAACAATCGCAAGTCCCAAACCCGTGCCCCTGTCCTTTGTCGTAAAGAACGGGTCGAATATGCGCGGGATATCAGACATGGGAATGCCCTTGCCGGTATCAGATACCACAATTCTGACATCGTTATCCTGAGAATGAACATCTATATTAAGCATCCCTTTAGCCTCCATCGCATCCCTTGCATTAGTGAAGAGATTTATAAAGAGCTGTTCCATCAGATGGCTGTCGGCTGACAGCTCTATTATATCCTCTGAAATAAAATCGCACTTCATCCCGTCAATTTCTCCTGATGCCTTCATCTGCTCAATCACATCTCTTATAATTTCTATGATATTAATCCTCTTGCGCTCAGGCGCCTTCTCCCTCGCAAATTCAAGAAGGTCGCTGACAATCCTTTTTACTCTGAGCGTCTGCGAAGATATATCGCCAACAGTCTCTTTAACTACCGCCGGACATATCTCATGGCCTATCTCCTCTGAGAGTATCTGGGCGGCAAGATAGATGTTGTTCAGCGGATTATTGAGCTCATGCGCGACGCCTGATGCAAGGGTTCCAATTGACGCGAGCTTCCTGCTCTGGAGAAGCTCTTCATTCTTCCTGTTCAGTTCCTCGTCCCTTGCAATAAGGTCAGATTCCATCTTATTGAATGTCTTTATGAGCACGCCTACCTCATCCTGTTTTTCAGGAACAGGAAGGGCTAAAAAATCTCCTTTGCCTGTCTTTTCAATCGCTGCTGTAAGGATCTTAAGTCGCTTGACAATGCTGTGGCTTATCGCAAAAAGCGCCGCAAGTCCGACAATCAAAAACAGCGGGAATAATACCAGCGCAGCTGTCTGGGAAAGGCTTATTGCCCTTTCTGCTTTCTCCCTTGCCGACTTGTCGAGGTCTTTTGAGAGCGTTAATATCTCCTCGCCGTTTTTCCTAAGACTGGCAATCTCATCGTTCAATTCCATTAATTCCGTTATAACAGGGCTGCTTACTTTTGGAGAGAATATCTTTTTAATTAGTTCTGCATTTACAAGCGGCCTTTCGAGGAATGTGGATTCTATCAAGGGGAAGAACAAAGAATATTCCTTTCCCAGCGGTTTAAGCCCTGCGAAATCCTTCAAAAAATCCCGATAAATAACCTCTATCCTGTTGAACCTCCGGCTGTATTCATCAATCTTGTTTTCGAGGCCGAGGGGTTTTTCCGTGTTATAACTCTTTCTCCCCTGTTCGAGGGTCGTCTTCAGGTCTCTGAGATATGTATGCACCTCTTCAATCTCTTTTGAATCTCCATAAAGGAAAAAGTTCTTCTCATGCCTTCTCAACTGAAGGGATTTGCTCCGGACAGTATCAGCAAGTTCAAGATAGCGGATCTCCTTTCTCACTTCCAGAAAATTCACATATGATGAGACCGTAAAAATGGCAATAATCGTTGCGCTTATGACAAAACTGAGAATTATCTTTCGTTCAAGGGACATACTGTCCTATATTATCACCAACAGGCAAAAAAATAAAAATGCTCTATCAGCAGGGCTTCTAATTATTCCTGCCCTTGAAATATCTGTAAGTCATATATATGGCAAAAAAAACAACAGCTCCAAGCATTGCAATATGCTCAACCCTCGCAAATTCTTTTCTTATGACCTGAAGGCTGTTCCCTCCTGCATAACCTGCCCCGACCATTATCGCCATTGTAAAAATTGAGGATATAGCATCTGCCATCAGAAATTTTAACGCAGACATCCTCATAACACCTGCAACAAGAAATATCTGCGCCCTCAGGCCGATCAGATGTCTTCCCAGCAATATAATGAGAGTCCCCTTTTTGTTAAATTTGTCCTCAAGCATGGAAAGCCTTTCAGGAGATATAATTTTATGAAACCTTTTGTGGGTAACAATCTGGCGACCGTATTTCTTTCCGACAAAATATAAGGAAAGATCTGCAATCAACAATCCTGAGTAAACAGCAAATAAAGCAGGGATAGGCTTCACAACTTTCGTGGAGATTAAGAATCCGCATAATATAAGTGTTGCATCCTCTGGAAATGGAAAGCCGATGCCTCCGAGGATGAGGAGGATAAAGAGTCCGAAATATGGGAAATGTTCAACGAGCGTTGAAATGTTAGACATTTAATGCATATTCCTTCTTACAGCACCTCAAAGGCTATCAGCAATGAAATGATCGTTATAAAGAACAACCCAATCAGAAAAACAATGTCCGCAATTCTTTCATAAAATACTGCCTTCTTCCTGGCACGCATGGACATATAAGAGAATACACTGGCGACAAGAAACAGGATTATTGATATTCCAACAAACTTATCAATGATGATATAAACCTTGCTATCAAGTTTCCATAACTTCAAAAAACTAATCAATACGAAGCATAATCCAAGCAAGTTTGAGGCTGTTGGCAGAATATGCTTTGATACATTTTTTCTATCATCGGAAATTTCAGGCATTTTAAAGTCCTCCTTATAATGCAAATTTTCTGAATAAATAATACTTTGGAAAATCTATGCAAAGCGTAAAAAGCGCCGAGAATCCCAGAACCATAAGAACCTGATGCAATGTCAGTGACGGGACAAAGACGCCGTATATGCCCAACAATGCAAACCCGTCGCTTTCTCCGACAACCTTCATCTGCTCATCGTCGGTCAAGCCCTTGATATCTGCCATCCGGATAATGTTGCCGCCGATCCCCGCCTGAAGGGCTATCTCTTGAGCTATGGCCATGCTGTCGCCGGTAAGCAGTATCGGCTTTATTCCCAGCTTTCTTGCCTGTTCTATCATGCTTTTTGAGTCCGGCCTGGGTGGATCAGCCAATGACAGCAATCCTGCAAGTTTAAGATTATCCAAGTCGTTGCCTGCCGAACGGGCAACTGCTATCGTTCTGTATACTTTCCGGGAGAACTCCTCTATTGTCCCGTTCGCCTTCTCAGTATCCTCTTTATCCAATCCCCTGCACATTGATATTACTATCTGGGCTGCGCCTTTTTTGTCACCTTATCTGATGAAAATGTCATTCCTGCGGAAGCAGGAATCTATTCTCTTTTTCTGGATTCCCACTTTCGTGGGAATGACAAAAAGTATTTTCACGGTAAATGATAACTATCTAAACCAATAGACATATTGATTATATCATTCAAAGTTTTTATTTCAACGAAACCAGCTTTCCTCCAGAATGAGAGAGCGCCATGGTTGCCTACCGTAACCTTTGCGCGTATCTCCTTCACAAGAGAATGCCTTTGCAAACATTGCGCAAGGAGCTTAAATGCCATGGTTCCATAACCCATTCGTCTGTTATTTCTGTCGAATATCACCAGGGTCATCTCAGCAGATTTACCGAGTATCAGGTTATACAGGCCGATAAACCCTATCCGTCCTGAAGCACACTCTATACAGTAGGCAGGCATAAAGGTCTTTTTCATCCACCACCAGGCGAAAAACCATGATGAAGCTATGTGTTTGTTCAGGCCGTTTGCCGATAGGATGTCTTCATCCTTTAATCCGCCCATTAAAAATGGACCATCAAAAACCCTCAGTGGTCTCAGCCTGATACGTCCATCTTCTATAAATCTCGGGGTTTTAGCACAGAACATTCGTCACCTTCTTACCACGAGCACAGGAACCTTCGTCTCCTTATGAATGACTCCGTAGGTAACGCTGCCGAGGACTGCGGCTGCTAAAGCGCTTCTGCCATGGGAACCCATAACAATAAGATTTGCCTTCGACCTCTCAGCCTCTTTCACAATATCCTCAACAGGATGCCCTGTTGTTATGATGGTCTTTGACTGAACACTATTCTTATCGCAGAGTTTCTTTACTTCACCGTCATACCTCTGGGCAGCCTCACGTAGATAATCCTCCATAGGCTCTATTACATGCATTGCAGTCTCACGTGCAGGAACTGTCTGGCTTATAAGTGAGCGATTATCGATAACGCTCATGATAATTACTGAGGCATTCAACTGTTTTGCAAGGTCAATTGCATACCTTGCTGCCTTTTGAGCTGTCTCTGAACCGTCTGTTGGCACAAGAATCTTTGAAATCATAAGTCCTCCTTTAATATTCTTCGCATTTAATCTGAAAATAATTTGACTCATGATCGCACGAAGGACATTTCTTAGGGGGGGCTTCGCCTTCATGGATATAGCCGCATTTCCTGCAGACCCAGTAGACCTTTCCGTCTTTCTTGAACACTGTGCTTCCTTCGACTTCCTTCAATAATTTTTTATATCGTTCTTCGTGATGTTCCTCTGCCTTAGCGATTGCCCTTAAGCGTCTGGCAATTTCAGGGAATCCCTCTTTCTCGGCAATATCCGCAAATTCAGGATACATTTTGGCATATTCATAATGTTCTCCTGCAATTGCTGCCTTTAGATTCTCGGCAGTATCTCCAAGCACTGTGGGCGCCGCTGCTCCAACAATTATTTCGCTTAAGTCCTCATTGCTTTTTTTCTTCAGCTCATTGATTAACCTGAACAACCAATTGGCATGCTCCCTTTCATTATCTGCTGTTATGAGAAAAATCTCCGAAATCTGGTCGAAGCCCTCTTTTTGCGCGATTTTTGAATAAAATGTGTAACGATTTCTTGCCTGACTTTCACCGATAAACGCCTTTGCGAGATTTTCAATCGTCTTTTGCACAAATCCTCCTCATTTTTTAAAAGTCTGTTAACCTGAAAATACCTGCAGTTTACTCCTTATCACGGAGTTATCGGCAGGTAGCCGGATTTTTCGAAATCAACTACGGCCCCGATGCCGGTCACCACGATGCGGCTAAAAGGAAATATGTCTTCCGGTTTATAGCCCTTCAATTTCATGGCCACATGACACTCGTACATTTTCACCCTGCCTTTGTACATGGTTTCAATCATTGCCTTGTTGGGATTGCCTTTAGGATGAGGCTGTTTCACTTTGAGGTCATACGCCTCGTCGGTCAATAGAAACTGCGCCCCGTCGGCCCTGAAGACCATAATAATCTCATAGTCTTTTCCGGGTTTCATGCCAAGGTCTGTATACTGATCGTAAAGGTTTTTAACAGCCATGACCTGCTTGCTTATACCATTCGGCATGGTGTCTGAATAATTGATTTGAGCAACCACTCTAATCCCTGTTTGATTCGTAATCTGTAATGGCGGCTTGGTATTTTCTGTTGTTCCATTTCCGGTTTCAGCCCAAACAACTGGTTGAATGCCTGTAAGTAAAAGGGCAAAAAATCCAAAGACCGCCATTGCAACAAAGCTCATTTTTATATTCATAATTCTCCTCCCTTGTTTGTCTGACATTCCGTGAAATTCAAATAATAAAAAGTATATCTCACCTCCAATTGTAAAACAACAGAGACATGCTCATTTTACACGTTGCGCACGTTTGATAAGCCGCTGCAGAATCTCATTGGTCAGACGGGATCCATTTGACGTGCGGAATATCTCCTGTGCATGAGCAGAACCCTTAAATATAAGAACTTCATTTTGTTTCCCCTGTGCTTCCTTTGCCATACGCTCCTTTGCCCCGGAGCAGTCCGTGAACCGTCTTCCCATAGCCATAATAGGTTGCTCGATAATTTTAATTCGCACTGCTAAAGCCGTAGCCTGCATATATGTCTTGAGCCTTCCTGCTCCTCATGAATTCGAGAAATGCCTCTGCCGCGACCCTGTGCTGCACGGTTTTCTCTGTTCATGGTTTCACATACGCATAGCCTTCATGCTGTTTCTTTATGATCTCGGTTATCCCGGCAGGTACTACCGAGACAAAGGCGGGCAGGTTCTCCTCGCTTATACAGACTGCGCCTCCTGAACACAACTTTTTTAATGAATTCCTGCATGCAAGGAATTTTACGCCCTTTTCAGAAAGGTCTTTCATCTTCTCAATCTTATCAGCATCGGCATAAACAGCAACAGCGTGTCCATTGGCAAGCACTGCCACATCCACACTACCCTCTCCAACATCCTTTATAAGATTTGTTATATTCCCGAGGGCAACATTCCATCTGTCAATTTCATTTACATGAAATAAGACTTTTAATCTATCCATAATAACCTCCTCTAAATATTTTGTTTTTTGTAATTTCAGAATAGATTAGGCAGCATAAACTATACAAATTTATTTTTTAAATACTTATATCAAGTTCTGGCTCTTTTGGCTCATGTGCTATGAATTAAATATATTACAAGAAAGATCCCGATTGTAAGGACGGATATGGTAAGGAGTATGTCGAGTATTAAAGATGGCTGGTAGGTATCATCATCTATCTCTTTTTCAACTTTCTTATATCTGATAAATGCAAGCACACCCATCAGAGCTCCGAGGGCTACAAGGAATATTCCGAAGATTGAAGAATACCCAGGAGATGGAGGCGTGACCTCTTTCCCTAAAAAATATGATATCTGTTTCACGAACAGGGCAAACTTCTCCACAACAAAACCAAAGGCCATTATGCCGATGCTTGTCCTTATCCAAGCAAGGAAGGTCCGCTCATTTGCCATGTGCACACGGCGGTTGCGGACTTTTGGAGATTTTTGATTCTCTGCCGTGTTCTTATCCATTGACATAGGGACGGATCATTTGTTATCACGCGACAATTCGTTCATAATGTCTTCCATCATCTCTATCTGAATCTGCTGGATTTCAAGGAGTTTCTGCTGCTGGTTCAGGATCAGGTGGTCAACTTTCTCATTCAACATTCTTATTTCCAGTTCGGCTTTCAGATTTACTTTGTAATCATGTTTAGATCGCTCTCTGTCTTTTTCCTCAAGTCTGTTCTGACTCATCATAATGACTGGAGCCTGCATTGCCGCCAGACAGGACAAGATAAGATTCAAAAAGATAAACGGATATGGGTCAAAAGGTTTTTGTACCAGAACATAAACATTGATGGATATCCATGCAAAAAGGAATATCATGAAAAGTGAGATAAAAGACCAGCTTCCACCAAAATTACCAATTTTATCAGCGAGTCTTTGGCCGAAAGTCAGTTTTTGCTTGAATGTCTCATCTATATTTTCTGCAATCAGCTCGCCTTCTTTGAAACTCTCCAAAACTTCATGCTCCAAATTGGTAAGGGAACCCAATTCCTCTTTCATGGTGTTTTCAATGTATCTCTGTCTGTAAAAATTCAATTCGGAAAGAGATACATATTGGTCTTCAGTAAAGTCAGGGTGGTCCTTTTTTATCTCGTTCAGAATACCTATACGAATTGATTTGCCACTGATTAATTCATTTTTAGGATATTCCTTTTTTGAAATACTGCTTATTAAAGTTTCCATAAGCCCAGCCTCATCATTTCCAGATATTAGAGACGGTTAACAGCCAACACCATAGCTTTATAACGGATTTATTTATTCAACTGATTCTTTTCTTCTGGTTTCTTTTCTTCTGGTGATTCACTTTCAAGTCCCTTCTTAAACCCCTTTATTGCCTCACCGAGGCTCTTGCCGAGGGCCGGAAGCTTGCTTGGACCGAACAGCACAAGTGCGATAACAAGAACAACCATTACTTCAGGCAAACCAAGACCAAACATAGTTTTTACCTCCTTCCATTTAGATTATAGTCACAGTACAGCGCTATATCTTCAAAATCTGTTTAACCCATGCTCAAATAAATAGTTGGCGGTTTGATAATAGCTGATAGCCTCATCCAGCAGGTTCTGGTCGGGTGGTATTTCTTTTATCTCACCGCTGCGCCTGTCGAATTGATACACTGTTCCTTTTTTCTTTATATCAAGTACCGCAAGCATGTTATTCTTTACATAGCCGAGTTTCTGATACGTTCCAATGAGCGCCCTTTCCTGTTCCGGCTGCATCTTCAGAATATCCTTGCCGAAAAATTTAGTCTTATAACTGAAGTTTAGAAGTCCTAAAACAGTAGGAGCAATATCTATCTGGCTCGCCAGCTTATCTATCCTCTGCGGTTTAAAATGTGACGGGGAATAGATGAGAAGTGGGATTTCATACCGGTTAACAGGCAGTGACGCCTTTCCCGCGGAGCCGGCGCAGTGGTCGGCTACTATGACAAAGACTGTATCTTTAAACCACGCTTCTTCCTTTGCGTCGTTGAGGAACTTCCCGATGGCATAGTCTGAATATTTTACCGCGCCATTTCTTCCGGAATGGGATGGGATATCTATCCTGCCTTCAGGATATGTATAGGGCCTGTGGTTGGAGGTTGTCATGATGAGCGCAAAGAAGGGTTTGTTGTTTTTGTAAGACTTGCTGAACTCTTTGATGGATTTATTAAACAGATCCTCGTCGCTTACTCCCCATGCATTCTCAAAAACAATTTCGTTCTTGGCAAGGTCTGTCCTGTCGATTACATCGAATCCATTATGACTGAAAAAGTAATTCATGTTGTCGAAATATCCGTAACCACCGTAAATAAACATAGTATCATAGCCCCTGTTCTTCATAATCGAGCCCCACGAGAACATGTTCTCGTTGTTGGGCCGTTTTACGATAGACCTGCCGGGAGTCGGCGGAACCGACAGGGTAACGGCTTCAAGCCCCCGGTCTGTCCTTGTTCCTGTGGCATGCATGTTAGTAAATAAGAGGCTTTCCTTTGCAAGCCTGTCGAGGGCCGGGGTAAGATTATTCTTGTTGCCGAAAACTCCGAGAAATTCTGAGCTCAGGCTTTCCTCAACTATTACCACCACATTGAGTCTTTTTTCTTCGCCTGCATTTTTAATCTCTCTTGTAACATCGAAAATGTTGTCATTGACAAAATAGTTGTTACTCTCCTTCAGGAGGAATCTTGCTTTTTGGAAGACTGTCCTGTTGTCTCTTATTGCATAAAATGTCTCGTAGTTTATCTTGTTGTTCTTAAATGCCGCAAAGAGGCTGTAGATGCCGTTGGCAGAGATCTCATTTGCATAGTTGTTGGCGGATATTTTGGCGAAACCCAGATCGACAAAGGCATATGAAAGTATCGGAACAGCCATAAATACTAACCCGCTCTTTACCCTCTGTTTTAAGCTGCTCTTTACCGATATAGACAAATCAAGCAGTTTCCTGAGAGACATAAAGGCCGTCAGCGATATAACTGCGATTGCGGTCAATATAGCAGGCATGGGATAAGATTCCGTAATATTTTTCACGACTTCCCGCGTATAGATGAGATAGTCCACAGCAATGAAATTGAACCTTACGCCGAATTCATCAAAGAAAAAGTATTCTGAAACGCTGTTGAAAAAAAGCAAATACAGAATAACGAAAAATGAAAAATGGATAAAAGGCTTATGAAACCTGCTTTGGTAAATTTTGTCGGGGACAACAGTAAGGTAAAAAACCAGAGGAAGTGAAAAATAGGCCGCGGCAACAATATCAAAGAAGAGGCCTACACCATAAATCTTAATTAAAAGCCATGGCGTCAGATCGATAACAGGCAGCGATTTAGCAAGCAGAATCGTCCTCGTTATAAAGGACAGCGCTGCGAATACGGCAAAGAACAAATACACGCCGGCAAAGCGGCTCTTAGAAAAAAATTGCTTTAAAAATATAGCGTTCAAAGCTTACTTAACCTTCATTTTTCTTGCTTGTTAAAGTTTAACTGAAATATAAGAAATCTGTCCACCTTATATATGGAGATTAAGTTCCAACCACCAACACAGGGCAGGGGATTTTATCTATACCACCCCTCCAGCTATAGTTTATAATTCTCCTCCAGAAAATTCTCCGTATACCGCTTAACAGCGCTGTCATCATGAAGCAATGCATCCATTTGCCTTGTATAGGCAATGAGCCTTCCCAGCTGGTCAAGTATGTTCACCATCTCGTCCCTTCCTATATTGGCGAGTCTTGCGATTATGAGATCGCCTTTAGTTTTTATACTAAAACCGTATTCCTTCAAAATATCCGCTATAAGCTGGATCCTTCTTGACCTCTTCGTGATATCTGTTGCGCCTCCGGCAAAGCGGAAGTATATGTGATTGTTCCTCTGATTCTCACTGCAATAGGAATCTATCAGATTGAAATGATACCCGAATCTCAGACCCATATTCAGATATTCCTTCGATGCGATTGCGATGTGCTGGCTGCTGAAATTCGCACTCCCCGAGACTATATCATCCATCCTCATCATGCTTGTAAAGAAATCCCCTACCTTTAGCGGGATAGGATCAGAATGCCATACCCCGGGATGCAGCATTCCTTTTATAATTGCCCTGAGCGGAATGGATGTAATCTCCTCGTATGTGGCATTTCTCTTGTCCGGCTTTATGTCCAGCCCTCCGCCAATGTCAATCACCACAATCCCTGTGGGTATCGGCAGGTCTAACTTCACAGGATGGCGGCCCTTTAATCCATACCTCGCACCCTCGACAAGTTCTGTAACAGCTTTTTCGTGTATAAATCTCAAGATGTCATGCATGGTCTTACATCCCTCAATTGTAAAACTATCCATCATAGGGTCAACGAGATTCAAAGGTGAAATGTACCTGAGGATATAGCGTTTTTTACGGAATTCATAGATGTCCTCCATGCGCCTGAAAGTTAAATCGGCATACTCAAGAAGTTCACCGATAATGCCTTCGTATATCACATTCTTTCCATCATCGTCTATATACAGTGTGATTTCCTGACCGTGTTTGAGAATACCGGTTGCATTCCCTGTATTAACGATTGTCGGGATTCTGAATTCCCTGCATAGAGATGCCATGTGGCTTGTGGGTGTCCCCGTATCAGTTACGATTGCAGATATATAAGGCATAACCTTAACAAAATTTGAGGAGTCATGTTTCGACACAAGGACAGCCGCTTTTGGAACTCTGTCCAATTCATCTGCCTGTTTTAAGATGAAGACCCTGCCGGCGGCAACGCCCTTCTGTATTGCGATACCTTTGTCCTTCATTAGCACTTTGTCATTGCGAGATGGAGGCGAAGCAATCTCTGTTGATTGCAAAGATTGCTTCGTTGCTTCGCTCCTCGCAATGACATCGCGTGTTTCTACCACCTTCAATGGTCTTGATTGAAGGATGGATATCCTTCCACCCTTGTCAATTGCCCATTCAATATCCTGAGGTCCCCTGAAGTGTTTCTCTGTAAGCATTGCCAGTCTTGCAAGTTCCAAAACCTGTTCTTCGGAAAGACAGGGTTTGTCCCTTATTGCATCTGGAGTCTTAACCTTCTTTGTCCCTCCATCTTTTTGATTGATGATCATGGATTCCTTTCTGCCCGTTTTCTCATCAATTATTTCAGGAGTGAGTACCTTCCTTACCGCATAAAAATCTGCATCCACTTCACCCTCAACTATGGATCTACCGAGTCCCCATGTTGCATTTATTATCATGGCATCATCTCTGTGTGGATTGGTTGAATAAATAATTCCACTGGACACTGCATCCACCATAACCATACATCCGACTGCCATTTTGAAATTGCTGATGTCATAGCCAAGTTGCTTCATATAAATCACTGCTTTTTCTGAAAACAGGCTGGCAATGACCTTCTTGTATGCCTCCTCAACAGCGCCGCCTTCCAAAGGCACATTCAAAACGGTCTCGAATTGTCCTGCAAAGGAAAACTCTCTGTCTTCTTCCTCTGCACTGCTCCTCACGGCAAGGAAACAGTCTCCTCCGCATCTCTTTCTTATCTCCTCAAGGGCTTTACCAATAGCAATCTCAAGGTCAGGTAGAATCTCTGAGTTGATAATTGAATCCTGCAATTCCTTGAGTTTTGATTCTGCTGTATTAACATCAATGGCATTTATGCTTTCTTGTAGATTATTGTGTTTTATAAATTCATCAAAGGCATGAGTTGTTACGGAAAAGGCTTCAGGCACATTGAGTTTCAGATAATTCTTTAACTCGGATAGGTTTGCGTTCTTGCCACCGACAACGGGATATTTATCCCACGGGATATTCTCATAGAAAATGACCATCTCATCTGTTGATTGGATTCTGCCGTTAAGCGCTCCTCTTATCTGCCCGTCAATGCGGTTGAATGTTTCATGCAGTTGTGAGTAACTATTTTGTGTAAGCATGTCAAAGCCCTGCAGCGAATCTTTGACGGCAGCTGTCAACTCTGAATATGCTCCCTTAATGTAGTTGATGTCAAAGAGGTAATCTCCGCTGAGCTTTTCCCCCATATCGGTAATAATCTCCAGCGCCCTCGTGTTATTTTTAAGCACGTCCTTGAAGCGTTCAAAAAGAACATTAAAGGGCAGTCCCCTTTTATGTCCGAAAAGGGATTTTAAATCCTCTATAACCTTTATCATTTCTTCTTGCTCAATGCCCGCTGTATGGATGTCTTCAATTCCTTTATCTTCACAGGCTTTGGGAAAAAATCATGCACCTTTCCCCTCAGCGCCTCTATAGCTGTATCAAGATTGGCAAAAGCAGTAATCATTATGACATCGGTTTCCGGATACAAATTCTTTACAGTTCTTAAGACATCCATGCCGTCTATGCCCTTCATCTTGTAGTCTGTAACAACCACATCAAACCTTCCCTCTTTCAATCTCGCAAGGGCAGGTTCTGCATTCAGGAATGTCTCCACAATATAGCCTTCCTGTTCGAGGGACATCTTTGCCATATCGCAGACTATCTTTTCATCGTCTATAACCATAACCCTATACTGGTTCATTTGACCTCCTCGCGGATTAGTGCATCGCCGACTTCAGTGTAAACAGGCAACTCTATGGTAAAGGTTGTGCCTTCGCCGATCCAGCTTTCGACCCTGATATCGCCCTTATGGTTTTTGATTATGCCGTAACTGACCGATAAACCGAGTCCTGTCCCGCCTTCCCCCTTTGTTGTGAAAAACGGATCGAAGACATGCGGCAGAAATTCCGGGGGTATCCCTTTCCCGTTATCCGTAACGTCAACCTCTACAAATCCCTTTCGAACTCCTTTCCGCGAGAATATGAACAGACTGCCGCCGTGTGGCATTGCATGAAGCGCATTTGTGATGAGGTTTACAAGCACCTGCTGTATCTGATGCGCATCGATGAAAACAGACGGGAGCCCGTCTTCAAGGTTTGTCTTTGCATCGACGTTGGCGACATCTATCATGTTCTGCATAAGATTCAAAGTCTTCCGTACCACGACGTTGATGTCCGCCTGCTTCAGGTTAGCCTCTTTAGGCCGTGAGAAATCCAGCAGGTTCCTGACGATTTTTTTTATCCTTTCGGTCTCTGCATCAATCTTTTTCATGAAGTCGATTCTCTGATCTTCCGTCAGGGACCGATAAAGCTCGTCGTATGTCTGGGCGATCATGGATATGTTGTTCAGGGGGTTGGTAAGTTCATGCGCCACGCCCGCGGTAAGGACGCCGAGGGAGGCGAGTTTTTTTGATTGGATTATCTGTTCCTCGCGGTTTCTAAGTTCCTCAGACATGGTGTTAATAGCGCTGATAACCGAGCCGAACTCATCCTTGCTCCTTATCCCCGGTATTGTCGCAAATTTGCCCTCGGTTATCGACGCCGCCAGAGTTTCTATCTTCTTTAGCGACTTCAGTATCCGCTGTGAAATAAAATGGCTTACGGCTATTGCAAAGGCAAGCACAACCCAGAAAGAGGAAAACAGAATTTTCTTTGAACCCTCAATAATCTCGTTAACACGCTTCCTTTCAAGTTTCGTCATGGATTCTGAGAATTCCCTGAGTTTCTTGCCGGCGTCCCTGAGCCTCAGTTCCATCTGTACGTCCCTGTTATTGCCGTTCTGTCGGACCTCACCGATCAATGCGGAATATCTATTCAGATGTGACTTCAGAGTATTAATATCTGCCTCTCCAATCGCCTTGACGATATCTGCTTTTACCTGCTCTATGGAAGCCGTGGTTTGATCTATCTTCTCTTTGATCTCGTCAAGCGCAGTCCTGTCATTATAAAGAAAGTAGTTCTTCTCGGAAAGTCGCATCTCCAGAAATGCCGTATTCATATCGTCGGCTATTTCGACAAACTTGAGCTTTGTAAGAATGAGATTCAGGTTCTGGAATGCAAAAAATCCTATCAGTAAAATCAGGGCGACATTAAAAATATTGTAAAGTATGATTTTTCGTTCTATCTTCATGCATCAATTACCGCCTAAAAGTATGGACGGTCTCAGGACAAGCTGAAGGGTCATCTGAACAGCCACCAAGAGGAGTATGAATGCAAGAAACAGTTTCAGATGTTCTCCCTTCAATTTCCTTCCAAAGACCACACCTATCTGGGTTCCGATTGTGGACCCCATGAGCAGGAGCACAGCAAGTATAAAGTCCACCGAATGGTTGGTATATGCCTGAAGAAAAGTGACCTCTATGGATGTAAATAAAATTATGAATAGACTTGTCCCTATCACAACGTGCAAGGGCATTCTCAACATATATACCATCACGGGAATCATCAGGAATCCGCCGCCAACACCCATTATGCCGGCCAAGATTCCTACAACCACTCCGAGCAAGATGGGAACCAGCAGAGAATGACTAATGCCTGACTTTTCAAAATATGTCTGGAGCGGAAGGTTTTTAAGAAAAACCGCCAATCCTGACTCTTTTTCTACATGTTCTACGGCCATTTTTTTTCTCTTTAGCTTTGAAAGGGTTTCAGAGAGCATGTATATGCCCACGATCCCGAGTAAAAGCACGTAGGTTACTTTTATCACAAAGTCCGCATTGCCCAGTATATTCAGGATGTTAAGGGCTTCTGCCCCTATAAACCCTCCAAAGAAACTTCCACCGAGAAGACACCATCCCATCTTGAGATCCACATTGCCGAGCTTATGGTGTGCATAGGCGCCGGAGGTCGCCGACCCCACCATCATATTAGTACCTGTGGCGACAGAAACAGTGGGTGATATGCCCAGCATCATAAGCAGCGGTGTAATTAACCATCCGCCGCCTACACCAAACAATCCGGTAAGTATTCCCACAATCAACCCAATCCCTATTGTGATAAGACTGTTGACGCTGGTTAAAGCAACGGGTAAGTAGAGATGCATTATTTCCCTCCTGCAAGAATCTAACTAATTATGACTGACCACCAACACAGGGCAGGGGGCATTGTGGATGACCTTTTCAATTGTATTGCCGCCGAAAATCTTTAACAGGCGCTTTTTCTTTTTCTGAGAGCCGAGAATAATGAGGTCGCATCTTTCCTCTTCAGCGACTTCTATAATATTTTTAGGCGCATCTCCTTCTTCAAGCCTCGTTTTGATGAGCGTTCTTTCAGCCTCCGCAATATCCTGAAACTCTGATACCGCTCTATTACCCCCGCTGTCAAGGACATCTCCGATATTCCTGATGCCGGTAAGGTTAAGCTCTCCCTCATTCGGAGGGATGACTTTAACGACTGTCACCCAGCATTGCTCGTCTCCGGCAAGTTTCAGCCCCTCGGCAAGAACATTCTTTGATCCGTTTACCGCTATCAGTATTTTTCTATATCCTTTCATCTGTTTTATTTCACCGCAAGCACCGGACATTTGGCATTCATTATTACCCTTTCCGTTGTGCTCCCCATAATCGCCTTGCTCACCCCGCGCCATCCGTACGTTCCGATGACAATGAGGTCGTTTTTCAGGCCTGATGATACCTTGACTATCTCTTCAGAAGGGCTGCCCTCCCTGATTTCTGTTTTGACGGTAATGCCCTGCGCAGATGCAATAGACTGAGCGGTATTGAGTATCTTTTCCGCTTCCTGCATCATGCTTTTTCGTATTGATGAGGTCATGAAAAACTCCACCATCTCCTCATACCGGGGCATTGAATAGAGGACTGTAACCTCAGAAGAGTCTATTGCCGATAACTGACAGGCTCTTGTGAGTGCGGTCTTGCTGAATTCCGAGCCGTCAAAAGGGACGAGAATAGATTTATAGGTGCCTGTACATTCTGTGCATGGTTTCTTCACCACTAAGACATCAACTTTTGAATTCACTATCACCCGTGAGGTCACACTCCCCATAAGCAGCCTGTTGAGTCCCCGCCTGCCATATGTCCCCATGACGATGAGGTCTGCGTTCTTCCCTTCAGCAACATCAAGAATAACCTCAGGCGCTTCTCCTTCGCAGAGGAGCGAATCAGCTTCTATGCCGAACTCCGAAACTATTTTCTCTTTTGTCTCCTGACAGAGTTTCCCTCCGATTTTCAGGCGCTTCTCCTGCTGTTCCGGAGCAATGCCGAATTCTTCGGTATCGAAGAAGACAGCGCGGGCAAGGAATAGTTTTCCGCCGTGCCTTTTAACCCAATTAGCAGCCTCAATTAGCGCTGCCTTGCTGTATTTCGAATCGTCATAGCCGACTAATAGTGTTTTATACATGATTAATGCGCGCCTCCGCCTTTTCTGAAGACCATGCCGACACCGAAGCCTGCACCCAGCGCCGCAACTATGGATATGATTCCGTATAAAACGCCGTTGTTTTTCGCCATACCTGCTAAACTCTTTACAATGCCTACCTGTTCTACAAGCACGCTTGATTGTGCAGTCTCAGCAACTTTCCCATTTTTTACTGCATACACAGTAACCGTATAAGTCCCAGGAGGCGCCTGATAAGGCCACTGGGTAAGGATGTAGTATTTCCTTTTTCCGCCCTCATGGCTGAATGATATTTTCCCTGAAGACATTGCGTAGAGTTTTGAATCCTCTTTAAACTTCACAAACTCTTCAAACCATTTTGTTTTATCCGACTCATTGGCAACAGGGCTCATTCCCACATGTTTTTCGAGCGCAGGATACCCGATAACATACTTCTCCATTTCATCCTTGTTTAATATATCCTCGATTTTTTTAGTACTGTGAAGGGCATAGAAGTTCGGTACATGCTCAAGATTCAATGTCCCTACATTCATCCACAAGAACCCTGCCGCTTTGCCTTTTTCCTTCATCACTTGATGCCCTTCCGGAGAGGTGATTTTAACGATTAGGTCAACATCCTGATTAGATATTCCGCTCGCACTTACCGTACTGCCATGATAGAAGAAGTCTATTGTGATATGGTCGTGATTTGCGTTAATCGTAAGTTCTGCCGATGCATTATCTGCAAATGTAAAATTAAAAATTAAAAATTCAAAAATAAGGAATACCAAAATTTTGAATTTTGCACTTTGCATTTTGAATCTTGAATTTTGAATCTTGAATTTTTTCATTAGTGTCCTCCAGCCTGAGACAAAAGCAGGGAAGGCGCCATAGTAAGTTCAAAGATTATCTTTACGGTAACAACAAGTACAATAACCGCAAGGATAATCTTGAGCTGCTCGCCTTTAAGCTTTCTTCCGAAAACAGCGCCGACCTGCGCCCCTATGGTAGAGCCAAGGAGTAAAAGCACTGCAAGCACGAAATCAACATTGTGGTTTGTGTATGCCTGAAGAAAGGTGACCTCTATACAATTAAAAAGAATCTGGAAAAGGCTCGTGCCTACGACAACGTGCATCGGCATCCTCAGAATATAGACCATGACCGGCACCATCAGAAAGCCGCCGCCAACGCCCATGATAGCGGCAAGCACCCCAACAAAGCCTCCAAAGACAATCGGTATTAAAGCAGAATGGGTAACTCCTGATTTTTCATAACGTGTCTTAAGCGGCAAAGACTTGAGTAAACGGGCAACGCCCGATTCTTTCTCGGATTTTGCGTCTTCAGCCTTGTTTTTCTTCATGCTCTGAATGCTCTCAACAAACATGTATGCTCCTGCAATGCCAAGCATCAGGACATAGGTCATTTTTATAACAAAGTCGGCATTCCCCATCTCCTTGAGTATCTTTATTGCCTGAACGCCAAAGAGACCGCCGATGAAACCGCCGATGAGTAAGTGAAAACCCATTTTAAAATCCACGTTGCCGACCTTCCAGTGGGCGTATGTGCCTGATGTGGAAGCGGCGACAATCTGGTTTGAGTCTGTAGCCGCTGCAACTGTTGCAGGAATGCCTAACATAATAAGGAGCGGGGTCATCAGAAAGCCGCCGCCAACACCAAACAGCCCTGATAGCAGACCTACCACCAATCCAAGCCCGATAGGGATGATAATGTTAATACTTGTTAATGCTACGGGTAAATACAGATACATTCAGACAACCTCCCTTTATTAAATTTCATGCGTGCTGCAATTCCTGTTTTGCTATAGTCACTACAGGCCGTGAAGCAGTTTTTACAAGTCTTTGCAGTTCTCTTGCAGACATATTTCCGTTTTTCGTAATGCTCGGGCTTAAAAGCACCATGTCAACAGCAGTTTTGTTCTTAAGAAAACCGCTTATAGCCCCGACAATGCCGTCTTGTGCTGTTTGCAGATTCGCCTCAATGCCCGATGTTTTACACTGATCAATCATGCGGTTTGATTGTCCTTCCGGATTTTCTCTCCGCATAACTTCCCTTGCAGTCTCATACTCGCTTTCCTCTGCAAAGGCTACAGCAGTCATGATGTCTTCGAACCTTTCTTCAAGCCTCTCCTTGTTGACCAGCAGTATCGTAATGCCGTCCTCAAGGGTCTGTGCGAGGTCAATTGCATAGGTCAAACCCTCATCACGATCCTCATTTTGATAGGTAACGAATAAAAGCTGTTTTTTCACCGCGGCTCCCTCCTTCTATTGATTCTCGGGGATTATTAAGCATAAGGGATGCCAGATGTAACACTTTGATAAATAAGGATAAATTAATGAGGCAAATGATTGTGTTTAGAATATGAACAGATGGGATGATGCAGATACTAAAAGATAACTCCTTGAATTAAAAAGATATTTCTGACAGGAATGGAAACGAGGCTATGTGTTTAGAATATGAACAGTGTAAACACTATTCTTCCTTCAATATCTTCCAGAGACTCGTTCTTGATATGCCAAGCGCTTCAGCAGCCTTTGAGCGGTTCCCTCCGAGCATCTTCACGACCTTTTCAACATACTCTTTAACAAGCTCGTCGATAGTCAGTACCTTGTCGGGATCAATAGTGTCGATCTGGAGAACACGGATAGCTCTCGGCAGGCTTTCAGGTGTGATAAGCCCGGTTTTTTCAAGTATGATTGCCCTCTCAATAATATTTTCAAGCTCCCTTACATTGCCGGGGAAACTGTAGTTTATGAGAATATGCATCGCATCATCAGTAAATCCGGCAATCTTTTTGCTGGACTTCGGAAGATGTTTTTTGAGAAAGAAATAACTGAGAGGCTTGATATCATCTATCCTCTCTCTCAAAGGAGGTATATATATTTCCATTATGTTGAGCCGATAATAAAGGTCTTCCCGGAATCTGCCTTCCGAGATAAGCCTTTTAACATTCTGGTTAGTGGCCGCAATAAACCTCGCATCAACTTTAATCGGTCTTGTTCCTCCAACCCGATAGAACTCTCCTTCTTCAACGACTTTAAGAAGCTTTGCCTGCAGGTTCGTCGGCAGCTCGGCAATCTCGTCAAGAAAAAGAGTGCCCGTGTCCGCAATCTCGACAAGCCCCTGCTTTGTTGAAACCGCGCCTGTAAAAGCGCCCCTTTCGTAACCAAATAGCTCGCTCGCAAGCAGTTCTTCCGTGAAAGTCGCGCAGTTAATAGATAGGAAGGGCATATTCTGCCGCTTGCCGGTAAAGTGGATTGCTTTTGCAATGAGGCTTTTGCCCACGCCTGTCTCACCGGTCAGCAGAATATTGACATCTGAACCTTTCAGTTCCTCAACCCTCTCAAGAATGCGTCTCATGCCTTCGCTCCTGGCAATAATAGATATCTTTTTATCCATGCCTACAAAGGTGCGTAAGGCGATGTTTTCTTTTTTGAGGCTCCTCTGCTGAAAGATCTTTCCGGCTTTCAGCAGAAGTTCGTCAAGGTCAAAAGGCTTGGTAATATAATCAACAGCGCCTTTTTTCATAGCTTCGACAGCTGAACTGATACTGCCGAATCCGGTAATGATAATCACTTCTGTTTCAGGATGATGGACTCTTACTTTATCAAGCAACTCTATCCCGCTCATGCCAGGCATTTTAATATCGGTGATAAGGACATCAAAATGGTCTTTCTCTATCACCTGAAGGGCCTCGGTTCCATTTCTGGAATAAGCGACTTTATAACCCTCTTCCTGAAGGGTGTCAACAATATTGTTGAGCGTAATCTCTTCGTCTTCAGCTACGAGTATTTTAAACGCCATAATCAATAATTCCTTTCATGCTGTAAAACAAACCCAATCATACTTTACCTGCTGATTTGGGCAGTGTGATGATGAATGTCGTTCCACTGCCTTCTTCGCTTTCAACTGTTATCTCTCCTTTATGTTTCTGAATAATATTGAAAACTATTGCAAGTCCTAATCCGGTGCCTTTGTCTTTTGTTGTATAGAAGGGCTCGAAAATTTTCTCTACTGCTTCTTGTGAAATGCCGCGCCCTGTATCAGACAGTCTAATCCTGATATTTGCATCTTCTTCAACGGCTCTCACAATGATACTCCCCTCGCCTGAAACAGCATCTATGGCGTTGGATATGAGATTGATAAAAACCCTCTCCATCTGCTCCTGATCTGCGTAGATGACAATTTCTTCGGGATGGAACTCAAGATGAAACCTGATGCTGTCAATAGACCTTGAACCCCCGATGTGCTTATAGACCCCGTTTACAAGGCTGCGCAATTCAACCGGCCTGAGATTGGGCTCTCTTCCCCTTGCAAATTCAAGGAGGTCGCTCACAATGCTTTTAACCCGCATGGTCTGCCCGAATATATCATCAAGCCCCTTCTTAATAAATGCAGGGCACTCATCTTCTGATTTCTTCAATAGCCTCTGCGCGGTCGTATAAATGTTATTCAACGGGTTGTTGAGCTCATGTGCAACGCCGGATGCAAGAGTGCCAATCGCCGCAAGCTTTTTGCTCTGGAGGAGTTCTTTTTCCCTCTGAATTAATTGCTCCTCCATCGAGTTAAATTTTTGTATGAGCACACCGACTTCATCATTGTCACCCCACCTCAGCCTGCCGACTGACATCTTTGAGAAATCGCCGCCGCCGGTTCTTTCAACAACTGTGGTTAACAAGTTTAGTCTTTTGACTACATTGCCTGTCACATACAGGAACGCCCCTCCTCCCGCAATAAGAAACACTGTGAAAAATATCAGTATGGCTATCTGTGATCTGCGGATAAAGCCATCAACCTTTTCTCTCGCTATCTTGTCCAGTTCCTTTGACATTACAAGAATTTCTTCACCATCCTTCCTGAGTGTGCGTATCTCGGAATCAAGCTCATAAAGGTTTCTGATTGCCGGGTTATTTTTTTTGAGGTGAAAAATGTTTTCAATGAGTTCTGCATTGACAAGCGGCCTTTCGAGAAATGTAGTCTCGATTATCCTGAAAAAAATGGAGTATTGCATGTGAAAGGGCTTAATTCTGCCGAACTCGTTCCTGAAATCATAAACAATCTTTTCTATATGATTAAACCTCCGGCTGTATTCATCAATTTTTTTCCTGAGGCTTAAAAGGCCTCCGGTGCTGTCCGGATACCTGTTTTCCGCCAAAATATCGTCCAATTGTTTCAGGTAATCACGAACACTTTTGACTTCATTCAGATCACCAGTAAGAAAAAAGTTCTTTTCGTGCCTCCTTAACTGAAGCGACTTGCTACTGATTGTATCAGTGGTCTCAAGAAAGACTATCTCTTTCTTTATCTGTATGAAGTTTATATACTCAAAAGCCGCAAGCACGGCAATTATAAAGGCGCTTGTCAAAAAGCTCAGGATTATCTTCTTTTTCAGGGACATACTGCCCTATATTATCACCAATGAATTGAAAAATGAAAATGCCCTCTGCGGACAGTCGGGCATATAAGTATTCTTTCAGAAAAATGGGGAAACTGGAAACACTACAGAAAGATTAAAGGGTTAGTCTTCTTCGGCTCGAAAATAAATCTGCAAAAGTAAACTGCTAAGCGCTTCCACTACTTTGAACTATTTGCCTTAACCCATTCACCTATTCACCTGTCTTTCTTCCCTTCCGAAGTTCTCGCAGCATCAGCAAAGAGCCGCCCCAGCACTTTTCGAAGCGTAAGAGAAGAGTCGCCCGTGGCGACTGCACTTCTGAACTTTTTAATTGTTGCTAATGTGGGAAGTGGCGTTTGACTATACCCCAATCTATTTCGGGCATATGAGTTGACTAATATTGTCCAATGATGTATAGTTTATGGTGAGGTCCGGTATGAACAAACCAACAACGATTGAAATGCTCAATACAAAACAAACAGCCTTGCTTTTAGGGGTTAGTCCTAAAACAATTTACCGCATGGAAGAAAAAGGGCTGATTCAATCTATTAGAACGCCAGGCGGTCAGCGCAGATTCAATAGGGAAGATTTACAGAATTATTTAAACGCAAGCAAATCATTTACTGCCCCTCAAAATCCGAGCAAATATAAAACTTCCGCCAATCTGTCCCCTTCTTTTGTAAAAGAAAAAGCTGCTGGATACTCTCTTTTTGAGCCATCTGAAATTGATATATCATCATCTGTCTCAAGATTACAGCAGCAAATAGCATTGAAAAATATCAGAAGCCACAAACAGCATTACGACACCGGCACGGATATATTCAGATGGATAGAGGAATGGGACTTTAAAAGCTACCGAACTAAAACCTATACGCATGGATTCCACACTTATCCCGCAATGTTCATACCGCAGGTCGCCCGAAAGCTGATAGAAGTCTTTTCATCCGAGCATGATACTGTTTGCGACATATTCTGCGGTTCCGGCACCACCCTTGTTGAAAGCAGCCTTTTGAACAGAAATTCCATAGGCATTGA
The DNA here is from genome assembly GCA_016195565.1 of Nitrospirota bacterium. NCBI lineage: Bacteria > Pseudomonadati > Nitrospirota > Nitrospirota bacterium. Next base: position 55,992 of record JACPZK010000029.1, read on the forward strand.
ATTAAACCCTTTAGCTGTTCTGATTGCAAAGGTCAAAACCACGCCTATCGACCCACAGACCCTAACTAACAATCTAAAAACAATTTTAACTGGCTATGAAAATGTAAAAAATATTGCACCTCCAAAATTTAATAATATAGACTTCTGGTTTTCTGAAGCAGTCATTAAAGACCTTGCAAAACTCAAGCAGGCAATATGGAATATCTCAGAAGAAAATATCAGGAATTTCTTTGCAGTATGTTTCAGTGAAGTTGTAAGGATTGTTTCTTTTACGAGGCATAAGGAATTTAAACTATTCAGGGATAAAGCTAAATTAGAAAAATCTTTTAAGCCGGATGTTCTGGGCGAGTTTATAAGGATGTGTGAAAATAACATTTTGGGAATGAAGGAATACATCCATGATGTTATGCCTAATACCAATGTAAAAATCATACTCGGCGACTCAACAAAAGATAACGGCATTCCTCCGGAATCTGTAGATTTCATCATAACTTCACCGCCATATGGCGACAGTAGAACCACCGTAGCTTATGGACAATTTTCGCGGCTGCCAGCCCAATGGCTGGATTTATTGCCTCCGCAGGTCAAAGATATTGACAAAGAATTGCTTGGAGGCAAAAACAATGTGAGCATAAATGACCCTGCAATTGATTTATCAGACACTTTAAAATTTACTATAAAATTTATTTCAGAGAGAGATTCGGAGAGGGCAAAAGATGTTTTAAGTTTTTACAGGGACTTATATAAGGCGCTTATTCAGGCGCACAAGATTTTACGCCCTAAAAAATATTTTTGCCTAATTGTCGGCAACAGAACCGTAAAAGAACTGGTATTAAAGACCGATGGGATAATCTGTGAGTTCGGAGAAAAAATCGGTTTTGTTTCTCAGGGCATTCTTTATAGAAATATCCCTAACAAGAGGATGCCCCTTAAAAACAGTCCTACAAATGTGCCAGGCAAAACCGGATTTACAATGCAGAAAGAAAGTATCGTCTTGCTTAAAAAACTTTAACATTCAAATTCAGCCATATACAGACTTCAAATCGTCTAAAATTTTTGAAAATTCATATACTGGCTTCTCCCACTCCCCTGGTTTGGTAATATAGACAAAATCAAAAAACTTTAACATCCCCTTCTGCTGTGGCTTCGTGATTTCGTTATAAAAATTAGTGGTGATAAAGCCGACTTTGAAGTTATCCATAGCCTTATAAGTTAAGCCGTATTTCTCTTTTATGGTTTTGCAGTCATTAGAAGAGACAATATCCATCAGCAGTTTCCATCTATATGTTTGCCCTGCTCTTTCCCTTAAAGATGTCTTAATTGAGTATATTATCACAGGATATTTTTCGGCGTCTGGATGGTAATAAATAAGCAAATCAATATCCGGCTTTTGGACATCATCGCCTACTTTTATGGTGGCATATTTTTCTATCAATGGATGTTTTTTAGGTTTTAAGGTAATTGCAAGATTAGGGTTAAGCAGATTTTTTTCTTGAAGCTTAATTAAAGAATAAGCGACTAACCCCTGAAAGCCATTACCTGCAATAGTTTTTCTTGCCTGATCAGCGTTTGAAATTATGCCGTTCTTTATCCTATCTTGAATAAGTATCTCCACTTTTGCAGTTGCGTTTTGCATTATTTCAGTCAGATAGTTCATGGCCTTTATATCCCCGATTACTTTGGCTTTTTCCTCAAGCCTTTCTTTTATCGGCGTGAAATAATACCTGCTTTCAATCTCTGATATGGTTTTTATATTTATATTAAGCATATAAGTTTTTCCTCAAAGCAAAATCGTTTGTTGCTTAATAGTTACAAGAATACATGTTCACGTACCCCCTCGTCAAATACCTACCAAAGAAAACAAGAGATTCTATCCATGAAATGTGCAAAAGCGCACACAAACGCAAACCACTGAAAGCTGAACAGATGCAAGTCTCGCACAACACAGCCTTTAGTCTCTTGTGTCCCCCTTAAGATAATCTCCAAGCAGCCCTCTGCTGTGCTCGTCGTCATGGCAATAGGCGCAGAGGTTCTCCCAGTTGGAGCCGTCAGGAGGATTGTTCCTGTTGTTGCCGTCTTTATGATGCACTGTGAGGAGTTGCCGGTCTTTGAAGTCAAACTCCCTTCCGCATTTGGCGCATATCAGGCCGTGGATTTTCAGGGATTGCTCCCTGTAATCGGAGACAGGGGCCTTGCCCTTTTTTAATTCCCTGACGATTTCAGCGGCGGTTTTGCCTGCTGCAGGCTTTTGCGGCAAGGGTTTTCTGAATTTCATTCGTTGTCTGCTTCCCAAAAACTTACCTCCTGTCCCGCCTCTCTGCGGAATTAAAACATAAAAATCGCCGGCTCATGCGATTACCCATGAAGGACTTACCGTAATACCCTCACTAAAAGCTCTATCGCAACCCCGATATATCTCTGCACATCGAGCGAGGGGCCGAGCAGCTGTACCTGGCCCGCCCTTGTGGTAAGCCGGTCGTCAAAGCGCGCCTGAGAAGAGCGGCGGCGCAGTTCGGCAAGCAGCGCAGTGAAATTGGCTGTCCGTGAAGGCTGAAGAGCCGGTCCGAGGGAACTATAGTCCAGCGCCCCTTCTCTAAATACGAGCGGCAGTACCCCTTCGGCATAGACGAAAAGAAACCCCTCCCGTTCTTCTGTTATCTTCTGCTCGGTAGTCTTCACGGTTTTGGATATTACCAGCCCGCCTGTGAGAACAGCTTTTCCAATATCGAACTTCCGCTCTTTCGTGGTCTCGGTGGATGTTTCCTGTTTCATGCCCATGCCCCGGATTATCAGAAAGATCTTCTGATAATCAACGGCGAGCGTCTCCTTCTGCCGTGACTCCGCATGGAGCGTATGGCCGTTGAATCTGAACATCCGCACAGGAAATCCCTTTTGGCTGCTCGCGGCCTCTTCGTCTGAGATCATGATCGTGGTGAGTCCTGAGGCTTTGAGTTTGCAACTGGCCTCGTCGGCTGCAACCTGCTCTCCGAAGGTGGCGATCACGAGTGGCCCGCTCCCTGAAACCCGCAGGCGAACGCTTGCCTCATAGGAGGTGATTCCCAAAGCGGACGCCAGCGCCGGCGCGAAAGCTGCCCTGTCTTCAGGGAGATTATGGATCGCAAGGAAATACATTACTTATATTATACAGAAGCGCGGCAGGCTGAAGGCAATTCCCCCTTCCCCTTGTAAAGATTACCGAATTTCTTTAAAATTAAAGCACTATGACTATTGAAACAGGGCTTCTTGTACTTGAATCAGTGCTGCTTCTTGCCACAATCATACTTTTGCTTTTCGGCCTAAAGGAAGGCAGGGGCAGGAAAAAACTTCTGCTTGAGGTTGAGCGGGCAACAAAGGTGCTGACAAGGCAGGAATACTTTCTGACAGTCACAGATACAATGATGGAAGCCAAGACTGAAGTAATAGGGGCAATAACAGGCAGATTGCCTATAGGAGAAGACAAAAAGAGAACGAGGGATATTATAGATACGATTGAAAAATTGACAAAGGAAGGGGTTCGTGTCAGATACCTCATGCCTAAATTCTCTGACAGACTGCATATTGGTTATTTGTATATGAAAGCCGGCGCTGAGATTCGGTACAGCAGTTGTCTCATGGTACATAACATCCGCTTTATAATTGTGGATGATAGGATTGTTGTAATAGGTATCCCTGAGAGCATAGGTGAAAAGGAAGCAACAAAGAAGGGCTATAGAATACCATCAGAAGGTCTTGCATTAATACTTAAAGACTACTTCAATGAGTGCGGCAACCAGATAAGCTTTGTGGAGTATCTGAAAGAGGTAATCAAGCAGACCGGCACAACGCCCAAACTCCTTGCGCGTGAACTTCAGATAGATGAAACTGAATTAGAAAAGTTTACCCAGGCCGCCTAATCCCGGTATCTGCATTCCTCCGGTAAGCTTTGACATCCCTTCATTGGCCATTTCCTGCGCCCGTCTCAGCGCCTCATTGGCTGCGGCAAGTATAAGGTCCTGCAGCATCTCAACATCATCAGGATTTACAACATCCTTTTCTATTTTTATGGAGATGATTTCTCCTCCGCCATTGGCAATGACGGTAACCATGCCTCCGCCTGCTGTTGCTTCAACCGTCTTCTTCTTTGACTCTTCCTGCATCCTCTGCATCTCTGTCTGAAGCTTTTGAGCCTCACGCATAATATCACCGAGCATCTTCTTAGACATCTTTGTTTCCACCCCCTGTATTTTCCTTTAGTTTAACATCAATTATCCTTCCGTCAAAAAGTTCAATCACCTCTTTTACGGCAGGGTCTGTCAGAACTTTATCCTTCAGGTCTTTTTTACGGATTATTTTCTTTGTCAGAATATCTATTTTAAGTTTTACGGGAGACTTAAGAATATCCGAGGCTGTCTGCTCTATCAAATTAGAATTCTTCCTTATAGGCTCTGCAAAAAGCTCTGCCTCATTGCTGTTAAAGGCCAGCGTCAGGACATTTTCTTTAAGTAAAGGCATTGCCTGTGAAAGCTTTGATGTAATCCTCGGGTCATCAATCTTTTCTCTAATCGCAGTCAGCAAAGAACTGCCGTCAAGCAGCGTTGGAGATTGAACGTCTTTTTGAGAAGTGTCATTTCCCCGAGCTGCTCGGGAAAATGACACTTCTTTTGTCATGCCGGCTTGTCCGGCATCTTTCTCATCCTGTATCGTGTGCCCTGTCGCCTCATTCTCCTCAGCGAACCCGCCTGAGTGCGGGGGCGGCCCGCCGAGGCTGGCATCCTGCATCTTGCCTTGGCTTCTGACTTCTGACTGTTCTGCTTTACGCGCCGAAGGCAACGGCATCCCCTTCAGGAGCGCATCTATATTCTCTATTGCCTCCTGCACAGGTTTAAGCGTGCTTAAAAAGCTTATTTTTATCAGCGACATCTCAAGACTGAGCCGCGGCGAGAATGAAGAACGGACATCCAGTTCAGCCTTGGCCATTTCTGAAAGCATAAGGGTAAGCAGGTCAGGCGAGATCTTCGGCAGTATCCTGCTGACTATTTTTATCTCATCCTCGCTGAGTTCAAGTATCTCTTCGGGCTTCTTTACAAACTTTGCGATAAGGAGATTTCTGAAAAATTCCACAAGGTCTTTTGCAAAAGACTTGAGGTCAGCCCCCTTATCCACAAGTTCGGATATAACGTTGATAATTTTTTCTCTGTCGGCGGCAATAACAGCAGATGAAACTTCTGCAAGCATCCCGATATCTGCTATGCCGAGAAGGTCTTTTACTCCGTCTGCATCTATTTCCGAAGAAAACGCTGTCACCTGATCAAGGATTGTAAGGGAATCCCTCATGCTTCCGTCAGCGGCACGTGCCACCATTTCTATAGCGGAATCAGAGATTTTTATGTCTTCCGATGATGCTATATGCCTTACCCTTTCTTTTATTTTTTGAGCTGATATGCGCCTGAAAGGAAGATGCTGGCATCTTGAAAAAATGGTCGCAGGTATTTTTCTTGGGGCTGTTGTCGCCAATACAAAGATGGCGTGTGGAGGCGGTTCCTCAAGTGTCTTTAAAAGAGCGTTGAATGCAGAGGTTGAAAGCATGTGCGCTTCATCTATGATATAAATCTTGTATCTGCCGCCAAGCGGGGTATATTTAACGCCTTCCCTCAAATCCCTTATGTCATCAACGCTGTTATTTGATGCGCCGTCTATTTCAAGGACATCAATTGATGTGCCGTCTTTAACAGCCGTGCATGATGCGCATGTGCCGCATGGTGACGGTGTCGGCCCGTTTTCGCAGTTAAGCGCCTTTGCAAGTATCCTTGCAGTGGATGTTTTCCCCACGCCTCTCGGCCCTGAGAATATGTAGGCATGCGCAATCTTTTTCTGTGCGATGGAGTTTTGCAGGATTCGGATAATAGGCTCCTGCCCTACGAGGTCGTCAAACCCCTGAGGCCTCCATTTTCTTGCAAGTACAAGGTAGCTCATAATATTTTAAGTTTAAAGTTGAAAGTGAAAAGTTGAAAGTTCAATTGAATTCAAATTTTAACTCTTAACTCCTAACTTTTAATTTCTAACTCTTAACTGCTTTTGTCTTTCTGCAGGCAGGGGACAACTTGCTGCGGCACCCAGAGTAAATGCTTACCATTGCTTCCTTCCGGATCTGGTGGGGTTCACATCCCTCTGCTGCGCAGGGCCATCCCCTGCCTGCAAAACCCAAACAATGTTTGGAGTTAAAAGTTTAAAGTGAAAAGTTAAAAGTTTGCTAGGTTTTCAACTTGTAACTCTTAACTTTCAACTCTCAACTGTTGTTAATGGCGGAGAGGCAGGGATTTGAACCCTGGGTGCGGGATTAGCGCACACACGATTTCCAGTCGTGCACCTTCGGCCTCTCGGTCACCTCTCCTCTTTGAGTCTGCAACAACAAAAAATGTATCTGAAATGTTAACCGATGAAATAGGGTTAAATCAAATTTTACCGCCTAAAATTTTAGATCAATCTTTAAAATGCTCTATGGATTCTGTATCCGGATTCTGATAATACGATAACCAATGAAGTTTTATCTCTAAGGGATTCTTTTTCATTCAAAAGAACTTCAATGATATCTTCTACCATCCGCTTAATATTGATTAATCTGTGCCGAAGCAGTATGACCTTTCCCTGTCCCCACAGTGTTCCAAACTCGATAAGTCCTCCGAAGTCTTTGTCTCCTGATAGCAATATCAACCCATGTTTTTCTGAGTATTTTAAAATCGTTTGGTCATCATGTCCTGCAAGACCGATTTCAGGGACATAAAGAATATCGTAGCCTGCTTTGCGAATCCCTCTCACTATGTCACTATGGACATTTTCATCTGCGAGAAGTTTCATTATTATTAGCGGCCGGCAAAGACCCTTACTTCTTCACCCTGAAATTGTCTGGCAGCAAAATCTAATGCCGCCTCCAAGCCGTTTGTAGTCAGTGTTGGATAACCTCGGAGTATCTCCTCCTTTGTCATGCCAGAAGCAATATTCTGGAGTATCAGGGCAACAGATATTCTTGTGCCTTTTACAATCGGTTTGCCGCCGAGAATTTTTGGGTCACACACAATCAGGTTTTTCTTGAAAGTAGCCATAAACCCGTCCTCCTTCTATACAGCCATATTATATTGAAGTATACCACACAGAAAACTTATTTTATGCGCAATCTATATTCAAAGATGAGGACTTCCAGAAAGAAATATTGTGGCGTGATATTATTGCTATGTAAGTTTCTTTTTCACAATCTCATTCACAATCTGGGGATTTGCCTTGCCTTTTGTGAGCTTCATAATCTGACCTACAAAAAAGCCTAAGAGTTTTTCATCCCCTGCCTTAAATCGTTCAACTTCTTTGGGATTTTTTGCAACTACCTCATCAACAGCCTTTTCTATTTCTGATGTATCGCTTATCTGAATGAGTCCTTTTTCTTTTACAATAGTTTCTGCGTCTTTGCACGTTTTATACATCTCTTCAAACACAGTCTTTGCAATCTTTCCGCTGATTGTGCCGTTGTCCATGAGCTTTAGCATCTCAGTAAGCTGTTTTGGTTTTAACTGGCATTCCTCTATGGATTTATTCTCTTCATTCAGGAGTTTTGCCAGCTCGCCCATCATCCAGTTTGCCACTGCCTTTGGCTGTCCGCCTGACCTTACTGCTTCTTCAAACCACTCAGCAAGAGTTTTCTCAGATGTCAATAAATCCGCATCGTATTCAGACAATCCATATTCAGATGCAAATCTTTTCCTCTTGGCATCAGGAAGTTCAGGCAAAGACGCCTTAAGCCCATCAATCCATTTCTGCTCAACTGTTATCGGCACAAGGTCCGGCTCAGGGAAATAATGGTAGTCATGCGCCTCTTCCTTGCCGCGCATGGATTCTGTAATTCCTTTGTTTGAATCCCATAACCTTGTTTCCTGAATAATTTTCCTGCCTTCTTCAATAACTTTAATCTGACGTTTTATCTCATATTCAAGCGCCTTTTCAACAAATTTAAATGAATTGATGTTCTTGACCTCTGCTCTTGTGCCGTATTCTTTTTGTCCGACAGGCCTGATGGATACATTTGCATCGCATCTTAAGGAGCCCTGCTCCATGTTCCCATCGCATACTCCGAGATACCTCAGGATTGCCCTGAGTTTTTTCATGTATTCCGCTGCCTCTCTCGGACTTCTTATATCAGGCTCGGATACAATCTCCATCAATGGCACTCCAGCCCTGTTGAGGTCAACGAAGCTGTAGTTCCCTGCACCCTCGTGGATGTTCTTTCCGGCATCCTCTTCCATGTGAATCCTTGTTATGCCGATTCTTTTAATCTCAGCGTCAACAACAATCTCAATAAAACCATGCTCGCATATCGGAAGTTCATACTGGCTTATCTGATAGCCTTTTGGAAGGTCTGGATAAAAATAATTCTTTCGCGCAAACCTGCTGTAAGAAGAAATCTTGCAGTTAGTTGCCAAGCCTGTCTTTGTTGCGAACTCTATTGCTTTTTTATTTAAAACAGGAAGCACACCCGGCATGCCTATGCACACAGGGCATGTCTGTGTGTTTGGCTCCGAGCCGAATCTTGTGGAGCAGCCGCAGAATATTTTGCTGTCCGTCAGCATCTGAGCATGAACTTCAAGGCCTATCACCGCTTCGTATTTCATAAATTCGGCTTCCTCTTATGCCAGTCTGTTGATTGTTCATAAGCGTATGCTGCTTTCAGAATGCTCTCCTCGTCAAAGTGCTTCCCGATAATCTGCAAACCAATTGGAAGATTGTTTGATGTGAATCCGCACGGGATTGAGATTGCAGGTATTCCTGCAAGGTTTACAGAGATTGTGAATATGTCAGAGAGATACATCTGCAGCGGGTCGTCTGTCTTTTCTCCTGATTTAAACGCCGCTGTCGGAGATGTGGGTGTGACAATCATATCAACGCTATTAAACACCTTTTCAAAATCCGCTTTTATCAAGGTCCTTGCCTGCTGCGCCTTTTTGTAATAAGCATCGTAATAGCCTGACGAGAGCGCATAAGTCCCAAGCATTATCCTTCTTTTCACCTCAGCCCCAAATCCCTGAGCCCGTGTGTTCATATACATTTCCATCAGGTCTTTGCCTGCTGCCCTGAAACCGTATTTAACGCCGTCATATCTCGCGAGATTGGATGAAGCCTCTGATGTTGCAAGCACATAGTAAGCTGCAACCGCATATTCTGTGTGCGGTAAAGATATCTCAACAGGTATTGCGCCGAGGGATTCAAGCTTCTTGATGGCAGTTTTAACGGATTCTTCTATTTCCCTGTCCATTCCTTTAATAAAATATTCCTTTGGAATACCTATCTTTAACCCTTTAATTTCGCTTCCCAGTACTTTCGTGAAATCAGGAACAGCAACAGGCGCAGATGTGGAATCAAAAGGGTCTTTCCCTGAAATTATATTCAGCAGTATGGCTGAGTCTTTTACATTTTTTGTGATGGGCCCTATCTGGTCTAATGATGATGCAAATGCAACAAGTCCGTATCTTGAAACCCTTCCGTAAGTAGGCTTTAACCCTACTACGCCGCACAATGCCGCCGGCTGTCTTATTGAGCCGCCTGTGTCGGAACCGAGAGCGGCAATACATTCATCTGCAGCAACCGCTGCTGCAGAGCCTCCGCTTGAACCGCCCGGAATTCTTTCAATATCCCATGGATTTCTTGTTGTGAAGAAACCCGAATTCTCAGTTGACGACCCCATTGCAAATTCATCGAGATTTGTCTTTCCGATTAGTACATACCCATTTTCACTTAGCCTTGACGTTACAGCGCTCTCATAAGGCGGGATAAAGTTTTCGAGGATTTTTGACGAACAGGTAGTGCGTATGCCTTTTGTGCACATGTTATCCTTAATTCCAACCGGAATGCCCTGAACAGTCAAAGGCCCGCCTTCCTTTATCTGCTTTTGAGCAGCATCAGCCATCCCATAAGCCTGCTCTTTTGACAAGGTGACAAATGCCTTTACTTTACTGTCAACAGATTCAATCCTCTGATATATGGAATCCAGAAGTTCCTTTGCAGTGATTTTCCTTTTATCAAGCAGTTCCCTTGCTTCAGAAATGTTAAGCCTGTAAAGTTCCAATTTCCCCCTCTTGGCAATTAGTTTTATAAGTTTAGCATAGAGAACTGAAAGACATCCAGAACATAACCCCTTGCTTTTTTGATTCGTTTGCTGTAACACTATAAATAGTTCAGGTGCTAAAAAGGCTTAATAGGGAATCCTGTTAAATTCAGGAGCGGTCCCGCCGCTGTAATCCCGATTCCGATTGTTTGGTTGGAATTAAAGCCTTTGCCGGTAATATGCCACTGTTCCGATATATGGGGATGGGAAGGCTGGCAAAGGTCGGGAGAGTCAGAAAACCTGCCTGTGAACTACAGTGAATAGTCGTTAGTGAACAGTGAATAGTTTTTGATGTTTGCTATTCACTAAATACTATTCACTATTCACTGAAAAGCCTTTCCGTGGAGGAAGGTGAGGATGAAGTAAATCAGGGTGCAATCCTCTCGTCAGCAGAAATGCGGCGAGAGGATTTTTTATTTTTGGGGGAGTGAATTGATAACATTCATCATCGGCGGAGCAAGAAGCGGAAAAAGTTCGTTTGCCCTGAATCTTGCAAATAATTACACCTCTGCTAAAGAGGGGGTTCGTGGTAGAGACGAAATCTCCTCCACGCCCAAGAAGGCATATATTGCAACTGCACAGGCGCTGGATGATGAGATGAGAGAGAGAATTGAAAAACATAAAAAAGAGCGGCCAGAAGAGTGGATGACATTTGAAGAACCGTTGAATATCACCACATTAATAAAGGATATCCAGGACCAATACGAAGTGATTCTTCTTGACTGCCTGACATTGTGGTTATCTAACCTGATGCTAAACAATTTTGATACCAATAAAGAAATTGAAAGTTTGATTAACGCATTACGCTTAACACCTAACGCTCCACGCATGTTTATTGTCTCAAATGAAGTCGGGATGGGTATTGTCCCTGAAAATGAACTGTCAAGGAGATTCAGGGATTTAGCAGGCTATTTAAACCGGAAGGTTGCTGAGATTGCTGATGAGGCGTATCTTGTGACTGCGGGAATACCGATAAAAATAAAATAACCGTTTTTTGTCATTCCCGCCCCGTATCAAGTACGGGGTAAACTCCGGCGGGAATCCAGAGTTTTTAAATAAGGTGTTGGATTCCGCATCAAGTGCGGAATGACAAATTAAAAAACCTTACAAGGAGGCGCGAATGGAGTTACTAAATACAACCTTAAGCAGCATCAAACTAATAAACAGAGAGTGGTCTGACATTGCGCAAAAACATCTCGACAACCTCACAAAACCGCTCGGCAGCCTCGGAAGGCTTGAGGAGTTTGCAAGAAAATTTGTTGCCATAACAGAAAATAAAAATCCGATACTTGATAAAAAAGTTGTCTTTACCTTTGCCGGCGACCACGGCGTAACAGAGGAAGGAGTTTCTGCTTTTCCAAAAGAAGTAACACAGCAGATGGTATTTAATTTTCTGAGGGGCGGCGCAGGGATAAATGTGCTTGCGCGTCACGCAGGCGCTGATGTTGTCGTTGTGGATATCGGTGTGGACCATGATTTCGGGGAGATTGAGGGGCTTATAAATCTAAAGGTAATAAACGGCACAAAAAACTTCGCAAAAGAACCTGCCATGACAAGAGAGGAAGCAATAAAGTGCATGGAAACAGGAATTGAGCTTGCTGATGGATATGCAAAGAAAGGTTATAAGATATTCGGCACAGGCGATATGGGAATCGGCAACACAACACCGTCAAGCGCCATTGCAGCAGTGCTTACAGGCAGGCCTGTTTCAGAAGTAACCGGCAAAGGCACCGGAATAACTGGTGAATCACTTCAAAACAAGATTAAGGTCATTGAAAAAGGTATTAATCTAAACAAGCCAAACTCTAATGATGCGATAGATGTGCTTTCAAAGGTTGGCGGCGCAGAGATTGGCGGCATCGCAGGGTTAATACTCGGCGCAGCATCAAACAGGATTCCGGTTGTGATTGACGGATTCATATCAACTGCAGGCGCATTAATCGCATATTGCATTGACCCAAAAGTTAAGGATTACATATTTGCAGCGCATAATTCCGTTGAAATAGGGCATAAGGCAATGCTTGATAAAATGGGGCTAATGCCGATACTTGATTTGAATTTAAGGCTCGGTGAAGGAACAGGAGCAGCGCTTGCAATGCTCATGATAGAGGCCGGACTAAAGATATATAAAGAAATGGCGACATTCGGCGAGGCAGGGGTTTCAGAAAAGGCTTAGAGTCCAGAGTTAGGAGTTGCGGGCAAAATGATAAAACAGATGTTACTTGCATTTCAGTTTCTGACGCTAATACCAGTTAAGTCACGCATGACGGTTAATGAGGATGATATTGCAAAAAGCGCATCGGTCTTTGTTATAGTCGGTTTCATTCAGGGAATATTGTTGATAACTGCGGACTATGTATCAGGCATATTTTTCCATCAGGATCTTGTTATTGCAATAGTATTGCTCATGCTTGTGCTGTCAAATGGAGGATTTCATCTTGACGGGCTTGCGGACACGTTTGACGCCATTGCCGTTAAGTCATCAGGTGATTTTGAGAAGGATAAAGAAAAAAGGCTCTCTGTGATGAAAGACAGTTCAACGGGCCCTGCCGGCGTGACAGCGATAGTTTTTATACTGCTGCTGAAGTATTCGGCTCTCAAAAACCTGTCACATTTTCTGCCGTTTACTTATTATTCATCACTGCTTCTTATGCCGGTATTTTCAAAGTGGGCAATGGTTGTGTCAATGCTTCACGGCAAGGCTGCGCGGGAAGATGGTTTGGGGAAAATCTTTATGAACAAAACCGGCTTTAAAGAGACTGCAATTTCTACTTTGCTTCTTATTCTGATATTAATATTAATACAGGCGCTCTCAAGCCGTTATGCTCTTGGAAATCAGCATGTTTTTTATGCGATTCTCTTTGGAGTATTGTATTCTTTCTGCCGCATATCAGTTCATTTCTTTAACAAAAAATTTGGCGGGCTGACAGGGGATACGCTTGGCGCAATAAGCGAGCTTACGGAAATAGCCTTTTTGTTTATGGTGATAATATGGTCACGACTCTCTATTTAATCAGGCACGGCGCAACAGAAGGAAGCGAGACAAAGCGCTATAAAGGAAGTATTGACGTGCCTATGTCTGAAAAGGGAATTGAGCAGATTAAAGGGACATCGGTATTTATACAGAATATGATACAGGATAAAAAAAATCATGAATCGTGCATCCTGCATAGCGCATCTTCTAAGTTATCTGCTGTTTACTGTTCTCCCCTAAGCAGGGCATTAAAAAGTGCTGAGATAATAGCAGAACCATACGATTTAAAGCCCATTGCAATAGAAGACCTGAGAGAAAGAAGCTTTGGTATATGGGAGGGCATGACCTTCACAGAAATAAAAGAGAACTACCCTCAGGAGTTTGAGGCGTGGGCAGGAAATCCCCTCACATACAGCCCTGTTGATGGAGAAAGCACTGTTGAGGTAAGAGAGAGGACAGTAAAGGCGGTGGACAGCCTATTAAGCAATCACAACAGCGAGCATATAGCAATTGTTGCGCATGGCGGCGTGAATAGGATAATCCTCTGCCATATAATGGGAATCCCTCTGGAAAACATATTCAGAATTGAACAGGATTTTGCAGCAGTGAACATAATAGAGTTCTGGGAAAAATATCCGGTTGTAAAACTTTTAAATGGAGCCGCTTGTGGCTAAATCACTGATGATTCAGGGTACAGGCTCCGGCGCAGGGAAAAGCCTGCTCGTTGCCGCCCTATGCAGAATTTTTAAAGACAGCGGAGTAAATGCGGCGCCGTTTAAAGCTCAGAACATGGCATTGAATTCTTATATAACACTTGAGGGCGGAGAGATAGGAAGGGCGCAGGCGCTTCAGGCAGAGGCAGCAAAGATAGAGCCGACAGTTGATATGAATCCCATTCTGCTCAAGGCATCCGGTGAGGCGGGCTCGCAGGTTATTATTCACGGCAAGGTTAACAGCACGATGAAGGCGCGGGAATACTATGCCTTCAAAAAAGAGGCGTGGAAAGCGGTAACAAAATCATTCAACAGGCTTTCCAAAAAACATGAACTGATAATAATGGAAGGCGCGGGAAGCCCTGCGGAAATAAATCTCATGGATGTTGACATTGTGAATATGTCTATTGCGAAACACGCAAAAGCTCCTGTGATTTTAGTCGGTGATATAGATAAGGGCGGTGTGTTTGCATCGCTTTATGGAACCGTTAAACTCCTCGGTAAAGACAGCAGACACATTAAGGCATATGTGATAAATAAATTCCGCGGAGACCTGTCAATTCTCAAGCCCGGGCTTGAAATGATTAACGAAAAGACTGGAAAACCAGTGATAGGCGTATTGCCTTACATTAACAATATAGATTTGCCTGAAGAGGATGGATTATCGCTGCAAAGCAGCAATTCAAAATTTAAAATTCAAAATTTAAAATCAGAAAAGATAAAAATCAAGATAGTTATATTGCACCTTCAATATATTTCCAATTTCACTGATTTTGATCCTTTCATGCATGAGCCTGATGTTGAGATTGTTTATTCCAGAAACCCGGCAGAGATAGAGAATGCTGACATGGTAATTATTCCCGGCTCAAAAAATACCGTAAAAGACCTTATGTTTCTAAAGGAGAGCCGTCTTGATGAAAGCATTAAACAAGCTTTTTCAAAAGGCATACAGATTATGGGCATGTGCGGCGGATACCAGATGCTCGGGAAAAAGATATACGACCCTCACAGCATTGAAAGTCCTCATAAAGAAGCGGATGGATTAGGGCTTCTGAATATAGAGACAACATTTGGAAAAGAAAAGACGACCTGCCAAATAGAGGGAGAATTAGTTAGAAGTTCAGAGTTAGGAGTTAAGAGTTCAGAAAATACAAAAATAACAGGCTATGAGATTCATCTGGGCATCAGCAGAGGAGATATTGGATTATTTAAACTCAGAAGGCTTTCCTCAAACTCGTCACTCATTCTTGATGGTTCGATGAACGGCAACTGCTGGGGGACATATATCCATGGAATCTTTGAGAACGATTCATTCAGAAGGGGGATAATAAATTCTATCAGAGAACAAAGGGGGCTTTCTCCCATTGATTCAACTATAAAGTATTCTGAAATGAAGGAAAAGGCGATTGACAACCTCGCTGATATTGTGAAACAGAATTTAGATATGGCTTTTATAAACAGGATTATCGGGCTATGACAGATTTTCTTCAATATGCCCCAATAATTCTTCTTTTTTCGGCGTTAAGTATTTCTCCTGCCCTTCTGATACTGGCTTTTCTGCTTGACTTTGTCATTGGCGACCCGCGCTGGCTGCCGCATCCTGTAAGAATGATGGGAGGAACAATAAGCAGAACAGAAATATATCTGAGAAAATTAAAAGTGAGTGAAAAACTTAAAGGCATCCTTTTAGTAACCACAATTGTTGGAATGACTTTTATTATTACGTGGTTCACAGTTAATATTTTATCGCGTATGTCTTTGACTTCTCACTTCCTGCTTCTCACTTCTTACTTGTTGCTTATTTATCTTACTTCAACCACAATCGCTGTCCGTGAATTAATTAACTCTGCAGGAGCAGTGATTGAAGCTGTAACAAACAGCAGTATTGAATTTGCAAGGGAAAGGCTCTCAATAATTGTTGGACGTGACACCCATGCCCTCACAGAAAAAGAGATACTTAAGGCAACAATGGAGAGCCTCGCTGAAAACCTCTCGGACGGCGTTATAGCTCCTATATTTTATCTCGTTGTCGGAGGGCTTCCGCTTGCCATGGCATATAAGGCGATAAATACGCTTGATTCGATGGTTGGGTATAGGAATGACAAGTATATTCATTTCGGATGGGCTGCAGCCAGACTGGATGATATTGCCAATTATATACCCGCAAGGATAACAGGCCTATTAATTGTTGTGGTATCTTTTTTCGTTTCCCGTTCACTGTTCACTGTTCACTGTTCACTAAAAACAATGCTCCGTGACGGCAGGAAACACTTGAGCCCGAACAGCGGAATGCCTGAGGCTGCGATGGCAGGCGCACTCGGAATCAGAATGGGAGGCCCAGCTGCATACGGAGGTATTGTTATTGAAAAACCATACATCGGCAATGTAAGGACAGAGGACTACAGCAGGGCATCCGCGCAGGCTATAACTATTGTAAAGGCATCCTCTGTTTTAGGCATCGCGACAGCTATCGCAGTCTTACTCTTAAAAGGAGGGGCATGATGCAGGAAACTCACGGAGGGAACATCTATGCCCTTTCAGAAAAATTCCGTCTGAATGAAAAGAACATAATAGATTTCAGCGCTTCTATTAATCCTCTCGGCGTTCCTGAAAGCGTAATTTCAGCGATAAAAGACAATATAAAGTATCTGCATAATTACCCTGATCCAGATGCGAAAAGATTAAGGCTGCAGATAGCAAAGCAACACAAGATAAATCCTGAATCCATCATATGCGGAAACGGCAGCACAGAGCTGATCTACCTTGTGGCCCGTGCATTGAGGCCTGAGAGGGTTCTTATCCCTGCGCCGACATTTTCTGAATATGAGAGGGCATGCGAAATAAGTTGCAAGTTAAAAGTTGAAAGTTACCGGTTGAAACAAGAAAATGACTTTGATATAGATACTGATAAATTTATACAAAAAATGAAAGGCTGCGATGTGGCTTTCCTCTGCAATCCCAACAACCCTACAGGCAGGGTGCTTAAAAAAGCTGATGTAATAAAAATTGCAGATGCTTCAAAAAAACTTAAATGTTATCTCGTCGTTGATGAGGCGTTTATAGATTTTGTGCCGGAAGAAAGCGTAATCAAAGAGGTTGCAAAAAATCCCTCTCTGATTGTGCTGAGATCACTAACAAAATTTTATGCCTTGTCCGGCTTAAGAATTGGATACGGAGTATTTCCATTAAATATTACTGAAACCATAAAAAAGCATAAAGAGCCGTGGACAGTGAACACCCTCGCACAAACAGCGGGGATTGCAGCTTTCAAAGATACTGCATTCAAAAAAAAGACCTTCAGGGTAATCAAGCGGGAAAAAGATTTTCTGGAAAAGGAATTCAAAAGACTGGAGATTAGCTATATCCCGTCACAAGCAAATTATTATTTATTAAGGATAAACCATGCAAAAGAAATAATATCGGCATTGAGGAATAAGGGCATCCTTGTGAGGGATTGTTCCAATTTCAAAGGACTGGACGGGAAACACATAAGAATTGCGGTTAAATCAAGGAAGGACAATATGCGATTACTAAAAGAACTGTCTAATTTTTTAGATGTCATTCCCGCGAAAGCGGGAATCCAGAAAACAAATAAACTGGATTCCGCATCAAGTGCGGAATGACAGAAACGGCGAATTATTGAAAGGCGAATTATGCGGGGTTTTGTAATAGCAGGCACTCACAGCGGGTGCGGAAAAACGACCATAACGCTTGGACTTATGGCTGCCTTGAAGAAAAGGGGGCTGAAAGTCCAGCCGTTCAAGGCAGGCCCTGACTTTATAGACACAGGACTTCACAGGCTTGTTACAGGCAGACATTCAAGAAACCTGGATGTGTGGATGTGCGGTGAGGAATATGTCAAAGAGTGTTTTCATAAATATTCAGCAGATGCAGATATATCAATTATTGAAGGCGTTATGGGAATGTATGATGGTGAACACAGCACAGCAAAGCTGGCAGGACTGCTTAACCTGCCTGTAATTTTAGTTGTTGACGCCTATGGCATGGCCGAGAGCGCAGGAGCGGTTGTGAAAGGGTTCATAGAATACAGAGCAGCAGAACAGCAGAGCAGCAGAGCAACAGGGGTAGAACCTTTTGCTACTGCGCTACTGCGCTACTGCGCTACTGCACTTATTAACGGTGTTATCTTCAACCGAGCAGCATCAGATAATCATTTCAAACGACTGAAAGACAGCGTGCGGGATGTAACAGTATTAGGGTATCTGCCGAGAAACTTGGATTTTGAGATACCACACAGGCACCTTGGGCTGACAGTCGCTGAAGAAACACCTATTGCTAAAGAGAATATTGATAAACTTGCGGATTCCGTGCTGGAGCATATTGATGTGGATACACTAGTACAGAGAGCAAGTCTTTCGAAGAGTGGAATTGGAGTAACCCCACCTATCCTCCCCTTATCTAAGGGGAGGAGCAAGGAAGGGTTATCCGTTCTTCGCGCTTGCCGGATCGCCGTTGTATACGATAAAGCCTTCTGTTTTTACTATGAAGACAATATGGATTTATTGAAAAATGCGGGGGCAGAGATAGTTACATTCAGCCCCCTATCTGATTCAGCAATCCCTGATAAAGCAGATGCGATATATATCGGCGGAGGCTATCCAGAGCTTTATGCAGAGGAATTAGCAAAAAATAAATCTATGATTGAAGATATTTATAACTGGGCAAATTCAGGCAATCCTATATATGCTGAATGCGGCGGGCTGATGTATCTGTCAAAAGGCATTTATGATTTTGACAGAAAGTTCTTTGAAATGGCCGGGGTCTTTCCATTTGAAACAGAGATGAAAAAAGGGAAATCGCATCTTGGCTACAGAGAGATTATATTAAAAGAAGACTGCATTCTCGGCAAAGAAGGAGATAAATTTAAAGGGCACGAGTTTCATTATTCGGCGATTAAAGATAGAAGACAGAACACAGAACACAGGGAACAAAACACAGCATGTCATTCCGTGCTTGACACGGAATCCAGAAAAGGCATGGATTCCCGCTTAAGAACTGCGGGAATGACAGAATACGGAATACAGACAAGAATTTATTTTATAAAAGAGAATAATGGCCATAATCTCCCTGATGAAGGATATAGATTCAAAAATACCCTTGCAAGTTATATTCACATACACTTTGGAAGTGACTCTGAAATTGCACGGAATTTCCTAAATCACATAAAGGAGCAGTAATGGAAAGCATAATACTCATAGGACACGGCAGCCCCAAGAAAGATGCGAACAATATAGAAACAATGGGAAGGCTTTTGCACAGCATGATTCACCCTGCTTGCAGCAAAGGATGTGTAAGGGTTGCATATCTGCAGTTTGCAAAGCCTGAGTTATCGGATACGATTAAGGAGAGTGTTCGCAATGGAGCTAAAAAAATAATAATTCATCCCTATTTCCTTATCAGTGGAATGCATGTAACAAAAGACATCCCTGAAATGATAAAGGAAGCTGAAAGAATATATCCTGATGTTGAATTTATTTATACGGAGCCTCTCGGTATTCACGAAAAACTGGTTCAGGTAATAATGGAAAGAATAGCTTCCGCTCGCGGCTTGCTGCCTCAGGACATAGAAAAGAAGAGCTTTGAGATAATCTCAGAGGAGATTGATTTAAGCGATATTCCTCAGGAACAAGCGCCAATTATAAAGCGTGTGATACATACTACCGCTGACTTCGAATTTAAGAGGACTCTTATTTTCCATCCTGATGCCGTAACCACAGGAATAAATGCGATAAGGGCAGGCAAAAATATTCTTACCGACGTTGAAATGGTGAAAGCAGGAATAAATAAAAAACTGCTAAAAAAATGGGGCGGAGAAGTCATTTGTAAAATTCAAAACTCAAAATTCAAAACTCAAAATTCAGAAAATAAGACAAAGGCTGAGATGGGAATTGAATCAGCATTAAAAGAAAATAACAACATCGGAATTATTGCTATCGGCAATGCACCAACCGCGCTTTTGAAAATAATTGATTTACTCAATAATCCGCATTACGCATCACGCATTACGCATCACGGTCTTTTAGTTATCGGCGTTCCCGTCGGCTTCGTTAAGGCGCTTGAATCAAAGGCATTGCTCTCAGCGCAAAATTTCCCGTTTATCACTAATTTGAGCAGAAAGGGTGGAAGCCCCATAGCTGCAGCTATAGTTAATGCATTATTAAAAATAGCAGAGGGAGGTGATATTATGAGATAAACAGATTTCAAGCCTTATAGAGAATTGGGGTTAGAGGTAAGTAGTAAAAACAATGGAATTGAAAACGAGGAAAGGGGTTAAAATCCCCTGCTGTCCCGCAGCCGTGAAGGGAACGAAAACCCAATAGAAGTCACTGTGCCGATGCTTCGGCATGGGAAGACGGGTTAGTAGGTTGCCCTGAGCCGGAAGACCGTTCATTCCAAAACTTCGTGGAAAGGAGAAAAAATGTTTAAAAAAATCTTTATAGTTGTTATTGCAGTTTTGTGGTATGGCTCTGCATTTGCAGCCCATCCATTGATAACAGATGACACAGGCACTCAGGGGAAGGGGAAATATCAGCTTGAGGTCAATGGAGAATATGGAAATGAGAAATATGGTGTTGACGGTGAAAAAAATACTACCAAGATGGCAACAACACTAACATACGGAGCATCAGAGAACGCGGACATCATTCTTGGCATCCCGTATCAGTATATACGGACAAAGACCTCTGCTACAGACACAGAATCAGAGTCAACAAAAGCAGAGGATGGAATCTCTGATATATCCATAGAGTCAAAGTGGAGATTTTTTGAAAAAAACGGCTTAAGCCTTGCCTTAAAACCTGGAATCACTCTTCCCACAGGCAACAGGAAAAGGGGATTGGGCACAGGCAGAGCAGCATACAGCCTCTTTTTTATTACAACAAAGGAGGTAGAGCCGTGGGCCTTTCATTTCAACTTGGGATACAAGAGAAATGAAAACAGGAATAACGAGAGGATAGAGATATGGCATGTATCCCTTGCATCAGAGGTTGAGGTTGTTAAGGACCTCAAAGCAGTTGCGAATATAGGCATGGAGAGGAATCCTGATAAGACATCAAACATAGACCCTGCATTTATTTTGGGCGGTTTGATTTATTCCATATCTAAGAACTTTGATGTAGATTTTGGTATCAGGGGAGGCCTTAATAAACCAGAAACAGATTATGCGATCCTTGCAGGCATTGCATGGAGATTTTAGGAGGCGGCATGAGAATTCAAAATTCAAAGTTAAAAGTTTTTATTCTTTCACTGTTCACTGTTCACTGTTCACTGTTCACTGCCTCTGATGCTCATGCCATGCATATCTCAGAGGGGATATTGCCACTCAACTGGGCATTGTTCTGGTCGGTTATTGCAGTGCCCTTTGTGGCATGGGGATTGTATAAGCTGAAGAAACTCTCTTCGGTTGATCTTTCATTTAAGCCCCTCGTCGGGTTAATGGCTGCTGTTGTATTCATAATCTCATGTATGCCGATACCGGTGCCGACTGCAGGCACGTGCTCTCATCCTGCAGGAACAGGAATATCCGGAATACTTGTTGGACCTGCAATAAGCATACTTGTTACAGCAGTTGCTCTGTTGATTCAGGCCCTTTTCCTTGCCCACGGCGGATTAAGCACATGGGGGGCAGACATAGTATCCATGGGAGTGATGGGCTCATTTGCAGGGTTCTTGACTTTTAGGGTCTTACGCTCAATAAAAGTGAATATTGCGGTTTCAGGATTCATGGCAGGCCTCCTTGCGGACTGGGCAACATATATCACGACATCCGTTGAACTCGCATCAGGCATAAAAGGCGATTCGGCATTCATGCCCCTTTTCTGGAAAATCCTGATAGCCTTCATACCAACCCAGCTTCCGCTCGGAATCGTTGAAGGCGCAATGACATCAGGAATGGTTGTTCTGCTTTATAAAAGGAGACCTGATTTGCTGGTGAGGATGAGGGTGATTAAACAGGAGGAGGCTATATGAAAATTCAAAATTCAAAATTCAAAATTAAAAGTTATAGAGTAATTTTCTTGCTGCTCTGCTGCTCTGCTGCTCTGCTGTTCCTTTTCAGCCTTCAGCCTTCAGCCTTTGCCTCTGAGAAATGGCAGGGTGTTGACGAATCGGTAATTGAAAAGGTTGCAAAAGAGCACGGCAGAGAGGCAAGGGAACCATTCATTAATACAGATCAGGGTGATTTGCTTCTATTTGTCTTTCTCCTCGCAGGTACAATCGGAGGCTTTGCAGCAGGATATTACTGGAAGGAATTAATGCAGAACAAAAAAGAGCAGAAAATTACTGCTACGCAAGAAAGGGTGCACAAAGAATAATAATATATGTCATTGCGAGGAGCGGAGCAACGAAGCAATCTTAAAAAATCGAGATTGCTTCGCCTTCGGCTCGCAATGACATATAAAGGGCTACATAATGGAAATCTTTAGCGAATACTTCAAAAAAGACCACTTGCTTTCGCAGGTTGACGCGAGGCTAAAACTCGGCGTCAGCCTCTTTGTTTTAGCAATGGTATTGAGCTATAAAGGGCTTGTGTTCCCTTTATTCATACTGGGCATAAGCCTTTGCCTCTGTATAAGGATGAAGATCCCTTTTAAGGTATTTCTTCTGAGATTTTCAGAGCCTGTTTTTATTGCGTCTGTTGTGATATTGCTCAAATTCCTATTTTCAGGACAGGAGGCTATGTTTTCCGTAAAGATGTGGGGCATCACAATAACAGGACACAAAGACGGGCTTACGGACGGACTGCAAATCGGCAGCAGGATTTTAGGGGCCGTCTCTGTTGTTGCTTTATTGGGCTTTTCTACCCCTTTCACAGAGATAATGGCTGGGTTGTCGTGGCTTAAAATCCCAAAGGGCCTTATAGAGATATCGCTGTTTGCCTACAGATATATCTTTGTGCTTCTTGAAGATGCGATGGTCATATATAACGCACAAAAAAACCGTCTTGGTTATTCCAATATTAAGCGGGGATTAAGCTCATTCGGAACCTTGACAGGCTCACTGACACTCAAGGCGTTTGAGCACAGCCAGAACACAACAACTGCGATGCTTCAACGCGGATATGACGGCAACATCCCGATGTTGAAACACAGGCCATTCAAGCTGTCAGAAATTGCCGTCTCAGTTCTATTGATAATCACGCTGGGGGTTGTATGGAAAATGTAGCAAGGGCGCAGATAAAAAGTAAGGACATAAGATTGTCTGTTCAAATAAATTCATTCAAATATCCTGACGGGACTCAGGCATTGTCTGATATGGCTGTTGATGTATCGCATGGAGAATTTATCGGCATACTCGGCTCAAACGGCTCGGGAAAGACAACACTGCTAAAAATACTGGACGGCTTAATAAAAAACTTTGAAGGCAGCGCTTATCTTGACGGAACGGACATAAAAAAACTTTCCCCAAAGGAGATTTACAAAAAGGTCGGACTCGTCTTTCAAAATCCGGATGACCAGCTTTTCGCTCCTACTGTATTTGAGGATGTGGCATTCGGCCCGATAAACATGGGCTTCAAGGAAGATGAGGTCATCACCCGTATAAACAACGCCCTTAAGGATGTTGATATGCAAGAATACGCAAAAAAGTCTATACATAATCTGAGTTTTGGCCAGAAGAAAAGGATTTGTATTGCAGGCCTTCTGGCAATGGGGCATGAGATACTGCTGCTTGACGAGCCTACAGCCGGATTAGATCCAATGGGAGAATATAAAATGATGAATCTGCTGACAAAGCTCAATAAGGAAAAACGCGTAACTGTTGTCATGGCCACACACAGCGTCGACCTTGTTCCCTTGTTTCTTGACAGGCTCTATATATTAAGCAAGGGCAGTATTGTCAGAAGCGGTATCCCTGAGGATGTTTTTACAGCGCCTGAAGATATGTCAAACGTTAAACTCAGGCTTCCTCAGATTGCAGAATTGATATACAGGCTGAAACATGAGGATAACTTACCATTCGAAAAAATTCCCCTCACCATCGGTGAGGCGAGAAGAGAGATATTAAAAACTCTCAGCTCGTAAGTGAAAGGAGGTGAAGAAATTTGAATAGTCCCAAAAACAGGGCTAAAAAGAAGGCAAAGGCCAGCGTCATATCGTACCATCTCAAATGCACAAAGACAGCTAACGGTTTGACACACTTTGTGATGTATGGAGATGTTCCGAACAAGAAAATGCCGTTATAAAATGATGCTGCCTCAGAGGCAAAACAACCCCCGCATCAATCAGTCATTGCAGGGTTGTTTTGCCTCACTAAAAAATTAAAAGGAGATATATACATATGAAGGAAAATCAAAGAGGTCTTTCTTTTTCTGATATTAACACTGACTGGAAGCTTGTCCTCGACGCTGACAATGTATTCTGGGGACTTGCGCCAAAAAATGATAATGGTGACTTCCTGCTGCCGGAAGACCTGATAACGCTGTACAAAAGTAAAAGCGCCCATCTCGATAAAGAGCTTCACGATTTTAGGTTCAATACGGATTTAAACTGTGTATACATAGACCCCACTGACAGATGTAATGCTAACTGCACATACTGTTACATCCCTGCTGAGATAAGAAAACATGGCAGCCAGATGACAGGGAAAGAACTCAATACAGTACTGGAAAAGATTGCAGTACATTTCAAGGATTTAAGAAAAAAACCTGTAATCGTCTTTCACGCTGCTGAACCGCTGTTGGTAAAAGATATACTGTTTGACTCCATAAAAAAATTCAGCAGTAAATTCGTTTTTGGTATTCAGACAAATGCACTCCTTCTCGAAAAAGGGGATGTGGAGTTTATGAAAAAATATAAGGTTGGCGTAGGCATATCGCTTGACGCGCCCGATGCCCATACAAACAATCTCTCAAGAGTAACGGCAAAAGGCGGGGGCAATTTTGAGAAGGCTGTTCAGGCATTAGAGTGGTTTAAAGGCTATGAAGGGTTAAATGTAATCTCGACTGTAACAAAATTCAATGTCAAAAAGCTTTCAGAGCATGTAAGATTCCTCCATAAAAAAGGAGTGCCGTGCATACTTTTAAATCCTGTCCGGGTGACACAAAAACAGGCATTAAAACAGAAGCCGGATGAAAAGGAGTTTGCAAAAGAATTAATAAAGGCCGTTGAGACAGCGATAGAGCTTACAAAAAAATCCGGCAGGCAGATCGTTGTGGGCAATTTTGCAAATGTCATCCTGGCAATAATATCGCCTGCTGCCAGACGCATGATGTGTGACATCTCTCCTTGCGGCGGAGGCAGGACATTTCTTACAATCACTGCAAGCGGCGATATGGTTCCTTGCGGCGAGTTTATCAGCTTCAAAGAATTCTCAGGAGGAAATATCTTCAAGACATCAATTGAAAAGGCGATGAACTCAAAGCCATTTAAAACAATCAGAGCAAGGACTGTGGAGAAGATCGATGAATGCAGCACATGCGACTTCAGGCATATATGCGGCTCGCCATGCCCTGCTGAGATGTATGCCAGAGGCAATATGTACAGAAAGGCAGAGTTTTGCGAGTTTTACAAAGAGATGATAAGATATGCCTTTAAACTGATATCCGAAGATAAAGTTCCATATCTTCTAAGAGAAGGCTCTTTACAGCAGATGCAGTATGAGTACCGCTATGCGTAAAGGATATATACATATTTATACAGGAAACAGCAAAGGCAAAACCACTGCTGCATTAGGGCTTGCGCTAAGGGCAATGGGTGCAGGCCTTAAGGTATTCGTAGGACAGTTCGTAAAAAAAAGAATATGCAGCGAACATAAGGCGCTGAAAAGATTTAAAGACCTTATAACCATAAGGCAGTACGGAACCGGTTTTCTGAGAGCAAAAGTCCTTACCCCATCCGAAAAGGCATCTGCGAAAAAAGGGTTTGAAGATGTAAAAAAAGCGCTCCTGTCAGGACAGTATGATATGGTGATACTGGATGAGGTAAATATTGCTGTTCACTACGGACTTATTAGCGCAGATGATGTGCTGAAACTGCTTGATAGAAAGCCTCCGGAGACCGAGGTGATTATAACAGGCAGATATGCGGATGAAAAACTTATCAAAAAGGCAGACCTTGTAACAGAGATGAGGGAGATCAAGCATTACTTCAAGCAAGGCGTCAAGGCAAGGAAGGGGATTGAATACTGATCTGTTCAATATTGTTCAAGACTTTTAACCCTAATTAAAAAATGAAAAGAAGGCAACTGCGATCAGGATATACAACAGGCGCATGCGCTGCAGCAGCTGCGAAGGCAGCGGCAATGCTCTTGATAAGAGCAGAACAGCAGAGCAGCAGAACAGCAGAGCAGCAGTTTAAAATGAAAGAACATCCTACTGTGCTACTGCGCTACTGCGCTACTGCTCCAATAGAAGAAGTCGAGATTCCCTTTCCGGACAGCAGCAGAGTGAAGTTCAAGATTCAAGATTCAAGAGTTAAAATTCAAGACGGACATTTAACAGCAACTGCATCTGTGATTAAAGATGCCGGCGATGACCCTGATGTTACGAATGGAGCAGAGATAGTCGCAGAAGCGAGATTTTTAGAGCAACAGAGCAGTCCCGATTTAATCGGGACGCTACTGCACTACTGCGCTACTGGGCTTGCCATTAAAGGCGGCAAAGGCGTTGGCGTAGTTACAAAACCGGGGCTGCCAATACCTGTTGGTGAAGCGGCTATAAATCCGGTGCCGAGGAGAATGATAAAAGAGGCTGTATCAGAGGCGGTTCAAGGGTTCAAGGGTTCAAGGGTTCAAGGGTTAGAAGTAACTATTTCAGTCACTAACGGCGAAAAGCTTGCGAAAAAGACGCTGAATCAAAGACTGGGGATTATCGGCGGCATTTCCATACTCGGGACAACAGGCATTGTGAAGCCAATTTCCGCAGAGGCATGGACCGCCACTATCATATCGTCAATGGATGTCGCTAAGGCAATGGGACGCAGTGAGATAGTATTGTCCGCAGGGAGGTCCTCAGAAAAAGCTCATATGGAGAAATTCGATCTCCCTCAGGAATCGTATGTAATGATGGGAGATTATCTCGAATTTGCCTTGTTTGAGGCAAAAAAACATGCATTCAAAAAAATACATCTCTGCGCTCAGTGGGCTAAGATGCTGAAGATCGCCATGGCAACGCCGCAAACCCATGTGAGACATGGGTCGATCGATATAAAAAAAGCTATTGAATTTTTAAAGAATATAGATTCTGAATTCTGTGCTCTTGGTTCTGAATATAATACGGCAATGGAAATTTTTAATTTTATTGTTTCATCTTCCCATTCACCCATTCACCGATTCACCAATGTTTGTGTTGCTGCTAAAAAATATGCAGAAGGCATCGCCTCAGAAATACCTGTTATTTCATATCTTGTATCGTACGAAGGGAAGATAATTGCAAACAGTGAATAAAATCTACATCATAGGAATCGGCTACAAGCCCCTTGATAAAAGGGCACGGGAGATTATTTTGAATTCCGAAATCATCCTTGCTTCAAAAAGGCTCTCGGAGGTTTTTAAGAGATATGAAGAATATGGGGCAGTCAAGGATAAAGTCAAGGTAATCAACAATGTGGATGAAACCATTGCGTTTATCAAATCCCTAATCCCTAATCCCCAATCCCCTAATATCGTCCTTCTTGCCTCAGGCGATCCCACATTTTTTGGAATCGGCAGAAGGGCTGTCAGGGAATTTGGAAAAGAAATTGTAGAGATACTTCCTGATTTATCAAGCATACAAATTGCGTTTTCACGGATAAAAGAATCATGGGATGACGCATTTTTAATGAGCCTTCACGGCGGGCCTGATCCTGAAAAAAGAAGAAGGTTGCCGTATGAGCTGGACGATATTCCGTATTTACTTCAAAGGCATAACAAAATCCTAATCCTCACTGACAAAGAAAACAACCCTGCAATAATAGCAAAGTTTTTAAACTCGTCACTTATCACTCGTCACTCGTCACTTAAAATACATGTCTGTGAGAAGCTCGGCTATCCAGATGAAAAAATAACAGAGGGCACACCTGAAGAGATTGCAGAGATGTTGTTTGCAACTCCGAATGTGGTGATTGTTATTAAGGAAAATTCACTTTTGTCATTCCCGCTTGTCGGGAATCCTTCCGAGCTGTCCGGAAACGCAAAGAAAGATTGCGGACAAGCCGCAATGACAGATAAGATCAAATTCGGTTTATCAGAAACCGAAATCATTCATTCCAGAGGGCTCATAACTAAAAATGAAGTTAGGGCAGTGACCATTCACAAGTTGAGCCTTCCTCAAAGAGGTGTGCTATGGGACATAGGCGCAGGCTCAGGTTCTGTATCAATAGAAGCTGCAAGGCTGTATCCTGAATTAAAGGTTTTTGCCGTTGAAAAAGACGAGGAGCAGATTAAAAACATCAAGGAGAACAGGATTAAATTTGACGCTGTCAATATTGAAATAATAAAAGGACAGGCGCCTGATGTTTTGATAAACCTTCCTGTTCCTGACAGGGTTTTTATTGGCGGCAGTGGAGGAGCGATTAAAGAGATTATTGAATTTGTGAGCAGCAAAATATCATCCGGTATTGTTGTGATAAATGCAATAACGATAGAAACCCTGAATGAAGCAATTAAATCGCTTGAGAATAAAGGCTTCGTTGTAGAAGTATCTGAAATCTCTGTATCGCGCTCAAAAACTGTATCGGGCAAACGGCACATGAGCGCCTTAAATCCTGTATTTATAATCACAGGGATAAAACAGTAATGCGAGGGAAACTTTATGCCATAGGCGTAGGTCCCGGAGACCCGGAATTATTAACCCTGAAGGCATTAAAAATCCTAAGGGGTGTCCCCTGCATCTGCGTTCCAAAAGGCAGAGAGGAAGGAAGCAGCCTTGCCTTGTCTATCGTACAAAAGGCATTGAGCCTTGAGGGGAAAGAGATTATAGAAACGCATTTCCCGATGAGAAAGACAAAAAGTATCAAAGCATCAAAGTATCAAAGTATCAAAGGCTCTGACCCTTTTATTGATTCCGAACTTGACAACAAATGGGCTGAGACTGTAAAAAATATCCTGAGCAGGCTTACCAAAGGGATTGATGTCGCATTTATCACATTAGGAGACCCTGCTATCTACAGCACTTTTTTTTATTTATATGACAGGCTGCTCGAATCAAACCCTGAATTAAAGATAGATATAATACCCGGCGTATCCTCCATAAACGCCTCTGCGGCAAAGGCAAAGATATCTCTGGGGCTTGCTGACGAAAAGATCGCAATCCTGCCCGCAAATTATATTGAGAACCTGAATGAAACGCTGGAAAAATTCGACACTGTAGTGCTTATGAAGGTTAATAAAGTCTTTGAAGGAATAATGCATACCCTCACTGAAATGAATTTACTGAACAATGCAATATATATATCAAGGGCATGCATGGAAGATGAAAAGGTATTTAAGGACATAAAAGATGTCAAAGAAGAAGACCTTAATTATTTCTCTATGGTAATAGTTAAAAAGGGGCGGTAATGAGCAAAGTATATTTCATAGGAGCAGGGCCCGGCGACCCTGAACTGATAACAGTTAAAGGCAAAAAACTGCTTGACAGCGCTGACGTTGTTATTTACGCAGGAAGCCTTGTTAATCCTGACCTCTTGAAAGGCATAAAAGCAGAGATATATAATTCCGCATCCATGACGCTTGATGAAACAATGAATGTTATTAAAGAGTCAATTGCAACCAAGAAAATAGTTGTAAGGTTGCATACAGGCGATACATCATTTTACAGCGCAATATCAGAGCAGATAGAAAAGCTACGGGAGTTAAACATTGAATATGAAGTTATCCCGGGCGTTTCATCGGCAATGGCAGGAGCCGCAATACTCGGACAGGAACTCACAATACCCGAAATAAGCCAGACCGTAATATTTACTCGTATTGAAGGAAAAACGCCTGTGCCGGAAACTGAAAAGCTCAGCGAACTTGCAAAACATAAAACTACAATGGTCATATTTTTAAGTGCGGGGATGATTGAAAAAGTTAAGGGTGAACTTTTGCAGGGCTATTCCGAAGACACACCTGTTGTAATCATTGAAAAGGCTACATGGAAGGAACAGAAAGTCGTAAGAGGACAGTTAAAAGACATTGTAAGATTAGTTAAGGATGCAGGGATAAAAAAGACTGCGCTTATTTATGTCGGCGAATCATTAAGGGCATCCGAAAAATCTTTAGGCAAAGAATCAAAACTGTATCACAGGGATTTCAAGCATGGCTACAGAAAATAATACAGCCATTCTCTACATCACAGACAACGGCTTTGGCCTTGCCAGAAAACTAAACAGCCTTTATCCTGATGCAAAGGCCTTTAAGTTTAAACCTGATACTCTCTCCAAATTCTGGGGCAAGCACAAAAGGTTCATCTTCATCATGGCATCAGGCATTGTTGTGCGGACTATCGCGCCTCTGATAAAAAACAAAAAGACAGACCCGGCTGTTGTTGTGCTTGACGAAAAAGGAAGATTTGCCGTCAGTCTTTTGAGCGGGCATCTCGGAGGCGCAAATAAACTTGCAAAAGAGATTGCAGATTTCCTCGGCGGGCAAGCTGTTATTACAACCGCATCAGATACTAACAACCTGCCTGCAATAGATTTATGGGCTAAAGAAAATGACTTAGCTATAGAGAATTGGGATACTGTTCCTGAGATATCAACAAGGTTTTTAAACAGCGGCGAATTGAGGGTTTATTCGGAAGTTGAGATAAAGATACCTGAGGGGTTTTTGAGAGTAGATAAGCCAAGTTCCGCTGATGTGCTGATTACAAACAAGCAATTCAAAATTCAAAATTCAAAATTCAAAAATAAAATTTATCTGCGCCCCAAGAATCTCATTATCGGCATCGGCTGTAATAGAGGGACCTCTGCAGATGAGATTGAAGATGCTGTCAAAAGAGCGCTGGTTGAAAAAAAATTGTCTTTCCTCTCAATTCATGGTGTCGCAACAATTGACATCAAGGCAGATGAGAAAGGCCTTAATGAATTTGTCCGGGAATATGGATTCCCCATAAAGACATTTACTGCCAATGAATTGAATGCCTTAAACGCCATTCAAAAATCAGCGTTAGTCTTTAAGGCCACAGGCGCTTATGCAGTTGCAGAGCCCGCGGCATTGCTTGCATCAGGAGCAGAGAAATTGCTTGTGAAAAAGCAAAAGGTCGGGAATGTAACAGTGGCAGTGTCAGAAATAAGAGCAGCAGAGCAGCAGACCAGCAGACCAGTAGCTGGTGAGAATACTGCTGCACTACTGCGCTACTGCGCTACTGCTCAAAACAGAGGGAAAATATTTATCGTCGGTACTGGTCCCGGAAGTGTTGAACATATCACTCCGTACGCGCAGAAGGCAATAAGAAACTCTGATGTAATAGTCGGATACGGAACATACATTGAGTTGATAAAGGAATTGATAAAGGACAAGGAGATTGTTTCTACAGGAATGACGCAGGAGATAGAAAGATGCAAAAAGGCTGTTGAGCTTGCAATGAACGGCAAAACCGTTTCCGTAATCAGCGGCGGCGACCCCGGAATATACGCCATGGCAGGGCTGATGTTTGAAATGCTCAGAGCAGAGCAGCAGAGCAGCAGAGCAACAGAGCAACAGTTAGAAGAAGAAAATCCTGCTGCGCTATTGCGCTACTGTTCTGCTGCGCTTAATGTTGAAGTCATCCCCGGCGTCTCTGCCTTGAATGCATGCGCCGCAAGGCTTGGAGCGCCGCTAATGCATGATTTTGCCTCAATCAGTTTATCGGACAGGCTTACGCCCTGGGAGCTGATAGAAAAAAGACTTGATGCGGCAGCCAAGGCTGATTTTGTCATCATCCTCTACAATCCCAAAAGTAAAGGAAGGGCCGAACATATAGACAAGGCAAGGGGAATTATTTTGAAATGCCGGAAACCTGAAACACCCGTCGGCATAGTAAAAGGCGCAATGAGAGAGGATGAAAGGATAATCATAACTGATTTAAAAAACATGCCTGAACATGATATTGATATGCAGACAACCGTAATAATCGGCAATTCTCAGACATTCGTGTGGGATAACAGAATGATAACGCCAAGAGGATATGAAGGAAAGTTAAAAGTTGAAAGTTAAAAGTTTAAAATTAATCAAATCCCCAATCCCAAATCTCCAATCCCCAAATGTAGCCTTTCTCTGGGATGAATCATTTTTGTGGGGGCTGATGGCTTATAAAGCCATGAAAGCAAATGGACTGTCTTTTGAACTCATCCGCGCAGAGGACATAAAAAAAGGACGCCTTAAAAATTATGCCATGCTCTTTGTTCCCGGAGGCTGGGCTTCAAATAAATTAAAGGCGCTCGGTGATAAAGGCACAGCCGAAATAAAAAAGTTTGTGCGTAACGGCGGAAATTATCTCGGATTCTGCGGAGGCGCAGGGCTTGCAACACTTGACGGCATAGGGCTTTTGAATATCAAAAGAAAGCCGACAAAGGAGAGAGTCCCCAGCTTCAGCGGAAGGATTCATCTGAATATCAACAAACATCCCATATTCACCGATTCACCCATTCACTCTCCTCGGCGCGTCGCCTGTGGCGACCAGTTCACCCATTCACCTGTTTTTCACGCCTGGTGGCCCTCTCAGTTTTTAATCGAAGACAGCAGCTTAGAAATACTCGCAACTTACGGCGATGCACTGCCTGACTCTTTCAGCTCTGATTTGAATGTCGGAGATGTAGAAATGAACAGCAACTGGACAGAGCTTGAAGAGATTTATGGAATTAATCTCAACCCAATGAGGCTGAAAAATGAGCCTGCTGTAATAGAGGGGACTTTCGGCAAAGGCAGGGTAATATTATCGCTTATTCATTTTGACACGCCGGATGATGAAAACGGCGCAAAGGTTTTGAGGAATTTATGGGAATATCTGGTGGGAAAACAGTCAGCGGTCAACAGTCAGCATTCAGCCAAAAACTCCAAACTATTGATTCATTCAAATATAATGTCCAATAACTACCGTAGGGGACTGTCCCTATTTACGGACGAAGCGCAACGGAGTCGTAGAATAGGGACTGTCCCCGATGCCCCTTCTCTTGAAGAGCTTGAATCAGCAGTTACCGATTTAATTAGTCTCGGCATTCGCAATTTTCTCTGGTTCTGGAGAAATCCAATGCTTTTGCAGTGGCGCAGGGGAGTGAGAGGGCTTGAATACTGCACCTTGTATGTGATGGTGACAGCTCTCAGCGGTCAGCTATCAGCCAGAGATAAAGAGAAACTACATAGAGTAAAAAAACTGCTTATGCCATTTACAGAAAAAGCAAAACAGCTTCTTATTTTAGAGAGGCGTGCCCTGCAGAACTGGCATATTACATACGAAAGATGCAATGACCCTGAGATTCAAAAATTAAGAACAGAACTTTTTTCCTCTTCAAAAAGCCACGGAGGGTTGTTTAAGGAACTGATAGATGAAACAGATAAACTTTTATATGCTTTGATAAAAATGCAAGCAATCTGATTCATCCAATCTTCTTCTCCACCTGTGAACACATGCCATGAAACATCTTTAGCTCCCAGTCTGTAAGCCCTGCCCTGCCGATAAGGCGTTTAAGGTTCCTCATTATCTTCATTTCAAGATCACTGCTTCCTCTTGGAATATATTCAAGAAGCCTGAGAGTGGAGCGGATTCGCCTGTAAAGGCCGTCAATCTCTTTGTGTTTGGCCAATTCCGGAAATTCTGTCTTGTATGTCTTCCGGCTCAACTCATAGGCAACAAGCAAAATACTCTGGCTGAGGTTCAGAGAAGCCGATAAGGGATTCGCAGGTATTGTTATCAGGAATCCGCATTCCTCAACCTCCCTGTTGTTTAATCCCTTATCCTCCCTGCCAAAAACTATTGCAATTTTATTTTTCTTTGAAGCAGAAACAGCTTTCTTTATCCCCTCTTTCAGCGGAAGTATAAGCCCGCGGCGTTTCCCTATCCTTCTCGTTGCGCCGATAATTATATTTTTGCCTCTTATTGCATCTTTCAAGCTTGCATGGACAACTGCGCTTTCAAGCACATCAACAGCCTTGCATGCCATCCGCCTGCTTTCATCTGTAAGAAAATTCCTACGGCTTACCCCGTTAGAAATATTTTTTCTAACGGGGCTTACAACTTCAAGGTTTTTGAACCCCATATTCTTCATTGCCCTTGCAGAGGCGCCGATATTGCCTGCTTCTTTCGGTTCTACAAGGACAAAGAAAACATTGTCCTTCCAGTCATTCATAGGGATTCCAGAGATGGCATGAAACAAGCCTGCCCTTTGCTTCTTGATCCTGAACTTGCTTCAGGACAGGAACTATATTATCGCAAGGCTTGAATCTCTTCGGGCATCTTGGATGAAACGGGCATCCTGAAGGGATATGTATAGGGCTTGGAACTTCACCAATCTCTTTTGGTGAATGGGTGGATTGGTGAATGGGTAAATGGGAAATGCGGGGAGCTGATGCAAGCAGTATGTCTGTATATGGGTGCATTGGTTTGTTAAACAGCTCTTCTGTTTTTGCATATTCAACTATCTTGCCGAGGTACATTACAGCTACGGTATCGCTGAAATAATTGACAATCTTAAGGTCATGGCTTATAAACAGAAACGTTATTTTTGTTTCTTCCCTGAGCTTCTGAAGCAGGTTGAGTATCTGCGCCTGTATCGAAACATCAAGCGCTGAGAGCGGTTCATCTGCAACTATAAGTTTCGGATTCACGGCAAGCGCCCTTGCGATGCATATCCTCTGCCTCTGGCCGCCGCTGAATTCGTGAGGATAGCGGTTCATCACATCAGCTCCGAGGCCGACTTTTTTCAGGAGTTCTGCGCTTGCGTCTCTGAAGTATTTTTTGTCAACAATCCCGTGTATCTTCAGCGGCTCTGAAATCGTATCAAAAACAGTCCTCCTTGGATTAAGCGAGGCAAAGGGATCCTGAAATATTATCTGCACAGATTTTCTGAATGCCTTCAGGGAATCGCCTTTAAGCGCAAATATATCCCTGCCCTCAAAAAACACTTCTCCTGCCGTAGGCTTCATAAGTTTCAAAACAAGACGCGCAACAGTTGATTTGC